>NZ_JBFSPI010000096.1:0-18562 GCF_041464685.1 Vibrio sp. 10N.237.312.B06 | reverse complement strand
CGCGATGATAAAAGCGTTGAACAAGCTCACTGGGTTAGGTATGCCTGAAACTTGCTGTATTGACTAAGAAACGCACGAAATGGGGCTGCTCTGTCTCTAACTGAATTACGCAACAAAGCCGTGCTGATGACACGCAAACTTGTCACCTCGCGATTCAGATAAAATGAGTTGTAACTTTATCTACCCGTTAGCTACATAAATTTCACATTAATTAAAGCCAGATCAATATGAACATTTTCATTGCAATCATGTAAAGCATGAACCTTATCTTTAATTAAATGCATATTTTCAAAAATATTATTCAGCTCGTTATGGTCAAATTTATCCTTTGGTAAGGACACGCCTAGACATAGTTCTTCGTTGTTTAGTCCAATCCAGCAGCTTCCAAGTAAGTCCCGCTGCATATTTAAACTTAACCAATCACTCATCTTATATTGGTCTACAATGACATGTAGAGGGGTATACAAGGTAAATAAATCTGATTGCTTTGGCGATTCTAGAACCCAAAGGCTTTCCTGATTATCGATTATTTCAATCGCATCGGATTCAACGGGGATCTCAATTCCCCATAGTTCAGCAAGTTCTGATAATACGGCTTCAAATTTCAACATTACACCTCAATAATTTACTTTGCGAAAACAAGGGATCACGTGCGATCATCAAGTTTTGTTTTTAAGCTTTGCTCTGTAGCCATTCGTTCGAACTTAGCAGTGCATCTAGTTGCTTTTTCGCTGGAGAGGCGATGGTAAATGGCCCCAATTTATAACTTTGGCAATCTGATTTTAGTGATTCAACTTGCTTTGCCACTAAATATTGCATCCAAGGTTTATTCGATAGGTCGGTTAATTTCATTGCCTCCGAACTGGTTGATATATCGTCTTTCAGTGCCTGTAAGTGTGAAATATCCATATATTGATAAGACAGACGTTCAGCTTCGTTTTCGGCACCTTTAGGGTGAAACAGCTGAATTAGTCGGCTTCTCCAACTTGGTTTTGGCTCTAACAATAGAGGTTTTAGATTCGTCAATTTTGCCATCATTCTATCTACATCAATATTTAATGGGTTAATGCCGAGTGTGTTTACATTGGCGACTTCGGCTTCATTTGGAAGTTTTTCGATATGGAAGCCAATGTTCTGATTTAACCTTGATAGGTGATTCTCGAATGAGTCTGTCTTTTCTTTGATTACAAAATTACTGCTTACAATGTTATCAAAGTCCCCAATACCGTAGGTTTTGTTCGTATCGAATAGCGTGTGTTTACTTTGATCATTTACAGGTAAATCTATGCTAGGGCTTAGTTCTTTAAACACTGTTCCTTGCCCTCTAAATTCTGTTTTTCTTTGTAGTTCGTTATTTTTATCAACAGAATTAGTTCTGTTCACTGCTTTTACTAAAGCTTTTTGGAAGTTACGACATTTTAAATCTGCTTCTGGAAACTCTTTTACATTAGACTGGTAGAGGTTAGTTTGAAGTTCAAGCTTTTGTAGCTGTGACGGTAATTGTTTCTGTTTTAGTGCATTAAGTTGTTCTTGTTCGCTCACTTCCTGTTTTACTACTTTTTGGAAGGTTGCAGCGGTTTCGGTAGATAAGTTGCTTTTTAATACCACCTTCAGTGTTGTAGGCAACAGTTGAGACATAGGACCTAGCGTAGAGGCCTTGTTAACTCTCAACATCTGCCCTAATGTTGTCTTATTTGTTAACGCTTTTTTTACTAACTTCCCTAAGGAACCATTAGGGGAGTGCTCTTCAGTTAGCTTACAAAACTTACTTGCAAATTCTTCAGCCGTTTTAGGTAATGATTCAAGTTGGTAACACCCATTAGAGTATGTCATTGACCAATCATAAGAATAGCTCTGTGCGTATTCAGCATGTTTAGTGCTTGAGCTAGCATATGCGTTAAATAGTGATTCAAATTCTTTCTTGATAGAAGTGCTCTCATGCTCATAATAGTTTTGTAACTTAACGTCTGTTACTTGCTCTTTAGTCGCGTTTTTTTGATTGTCAGCTTGCTTGCTCTTTTCTATGGTTGTTTTTTCTGATGAGCTTATGCTGCCCTTAGATGTCTCTAGGCTTGGTTCTGATGTTACTCCTAGTGAAGTAGGCGCGGTTTTTGATGTCACATTAGTATCTGACACAGGCCTATCAACTAAAGGTGATACGACCGATGGCGACTTGAGTTCGATAGTATCTTTATGGCCTTTCTTCGGTGCTAGAGAAATAATCTCGCTGAAAGATTGTTGGACTAGAGCTTTAAATTTAGGGTAGAACTCACCTTTAGTTGGAGAGTGTCCTTTTGTTATATCTGAAAGTAACTGTTTAAAGCCCCCGACTTTACTTGGAAGTGGGCAGGTGACGTTGAAATCTTTGCTTACCGTTACATTCGCAATGTTTGACAGTTCTTTTACTCTTTTCTTTTCACTGCCAGGTTTACTTATCAAATACTCGGATAAAAAGTTTTCTAGTTTTTGTGAAAAAGACATTTTGTTTTGCGAGTAGAATTCTTGTGTCCCTTTTGGTGATGTATAGGCGTGATTGAAATGAGACTTGCCAGTCGTTGGGCTTGCGACGCTTGAACCTATAGAGGTTTGTTTTGCTGATGAGGCATGTACACTTTTTACGATACTTTGAGTTGATTCTGCGTGGTTGCTTTTCTTTATTGCTGTTGAGTTCATCGGTTGATGAATCGCTGAGATAGTAGGCATTGTGACCTCTTAGAACCTATATAAACACCGAGAGGGTAGTATAGGTTAAGAGTGCCAAGGGGGGCTCTCAGTATTGGCCTATTTTTTTTATATATCGAAATGAAAGGGGGCGAGCTACCTCCTTACCTTGACTAAGAACAGCTAGATGAAGTAAAAACGATAATTTATAAGAACCAGTGATTTAGCCAGTTTGCTATACTCCCCCCCTCCTGCTGTAAGTATGCTTGCAAGCTGGCAACTCACTAAATCCAATAGAACCGTTACTAAGCTCTGCTCTCGAAGACTTCAGGGGGTAAACACAGACTCTGACGACAGAGTCCGATCCTTGTTTACCCACTGCGGTGAATCCAAACACTTCGCAAAGAGCTTTACAGCATAACTCTTCTTGAGCATCAAGAACTGTTCAGGGGAACCTCACACTAGAGAGCTTAATTGCGTAACAAAGACGATTAAATTCATTTGTTCTTTGTGCTACACATCACGACAGTTTAGAAAATCAACAAAATAAAAGCCACTTTCGACATCGTAATTATACTATTTGTTGTTTACTAGTAAGATAAAACAGAAGGAATAAACGATGAACACATTACAAGTTCTAATAAAAGAGTTTAGTGAAATAAATGAACTACCTCCACTTTATTTTGCTGAAGAAAATCGTTGCCAATTATTAGTTGATGATCGTTACGTTATTTACTTTAGTGAGGCAGATCAAAACGATTTTGTTTTATCGGTGGTTTTTGGCGGTCTCGCAAAAAGCGGTGAACTGAGACTGAAAGGTCTTGAACTCATTGCGCATGCTAACTATTTCGGTATCGCGGATGGGAGCTTGACCCTTTCACTTGCACCAAATGGTAGGCAATTGGTTCTTGCGGGCAGAAAGCCGATTGAGTACTTAAACGCAGCGAGCCTATCAACTTGGTTTCACCTTCTAAATGAGCAAACCCTACTCTGGCAGGCTCGATTTGCAATGTTAGACCAAGACCCAACCCAATTTATCAATCCAGAACAATCCCACATTGAGACACTTAGAGTTTAAGGAGTTCACCCATGGTAATTTCAACTAGCCAAAGCCAGATTCCGAGCTTGGATCAATTTCGTACTGTCGCGGCACAAAAAGATAAGCGGGTGATCAGTAAGCACGGTAAAGCCAAAGAGCCGTCGACCTTTCATAAAGGGCAAAAGTTCACGGCAGTGAGTGACACCATATTGCGATCTACATATCAAAAGTACCACCAAGAAAATATTAAGACCCACCTTGATTTAAAACAGGCGCTGCTAAAAGAAGAAAAACCAGAAACGGCATTATTGGCATTCTCTCTTGTGAGCACAGCAGGGTATCGTGGCGAGCCTTTAACTGCGCGTAAGGTCCTCGAAGTCGTAAGCCTATTAGATGAAGTGAAGATTGACGATAAAGCTTATAAAAATCTAAAAAGCACGTTCGATTCGATCAGCAAAGACCCACGCTTACAAGTCAGCATCGAAAACCAATACCCAGGCAAAATGGACGGCTTAGGTGCTGAACTGCTTGAGATGGCAAAAGAAACAATCAAAGGGACTGGTATCAACGCAGTAATTAACTTGGCGTTACCAGGTGTTGGTTTGTTGATCGCCACGGGGCGTGAATTACATAAGTCGGCAGTCAATGGTGATGCTGAGGCGCACTATCACCAACTAGAACAGATTGCGCAATTGCCCGGTCATGACCAAAGGTTGGCATTGCCGATACAACAAGCATTAGCGCACGAGCACGCCACTCAATCTGCTGAAGGTGCGGTTGGAGCGACCTTAGGTATGGCGACGGGAAGCCTTGGTGCATTTGGTGTCACCTCTGTGGGCACAACTGGTGTCCTTGTTGTTGCAAAAGAAGCGCTAGGCAGTGTAGCAGCATCTGGCTTAATCACTGGTTCTGGGTTTGTAGCCGGTCAAGCGAGTTCCTACTGTCTGAACAACGAAGTTCAAGAGCAAATTCACCAAGAACCTATGTCTGGTGTGTTACCTCGAATTGAAGTGTCTAACAGCAAAGGGAAGTTCTCCTTTAGTATGCAAGATGCTGCATCAGGACGTGCTTTGATTGCGTACCTAGGCCCAAAAGAAGACAAATCTATGACATCACCTCAAGCACCGAAAGAAGCTCAGGATATGGAATTGGCGCGCTTAACGCTTAAGAAAATGTTGGGCTCTGATGCAAGTGAGAACTTGGTGCCAGATGTTGGATCAACGAATAAATTGAGTATCGAAGATACACCGAGCCAAACTGAGTCAGAGGCCAACAGTGCACTTAAGAAGTTGCTCAAAGAAGATTGGGACTGGCTAATGCCAGCAGTAAGATCTATCGACCAAGGAAAGGCACAGGATATCAATAAGACGTTGACTTACAAGCTCCCTCTAGATACACCGAACGGACGAGTATACTTGGATAAAAGCCCGAACCTCGATCAAGGCCAACTCTCGGCGCTAGAAAAGCTTGGTTCACCAAGTCAGCTAAGGTTGATGTACTTAGCAGAAGGCTGGATTTAATCGTCAATATCATACCCAAGTTATTGACGATGAAATTTTTCCGTTACACGCTCCCAAAGGACGAGTTCCCTTGGTTTGTATACCTTGTTTAACAGTTTTTGATTTATAAGCATTGGCTCTACAAATTGTTGCCTCGCTTTCAAAACCCGACATTCTCGCCAAGCCAAGTATCTCGGGCAATAGATTTGAAAGAGGATAAGCAACTCAAGCTGAACTGAAGAACAGTTTCAATAGAATCATATATAAGGTTGGCCGTTGACGGATAGTCCCTCATTGTGTGCCAACCTTTGATATTCGAATAGCCTATTATTATCCGTTAATTTGATATCAGCGATGATTCCGAGCCTAGACGAGGTATTGAAAGGGCCCCGCGATAGTTAATCGCTATTGGCTTCGCAATCAAATGCCACTTAGCTTGTACTCAGTTTTTATCTGCCCCAACACGAGCTTATTTGATGAAGCATAAGCACTGATCATATGAATGGTGTCCGATAATGTATTCACGAATATCAAACCAGCCTTTTGCGCCCGCACCGCACATAACGAGCCAAAAAGGACTTCAAACAGGCAATCAGTAACACCCATTAAAGTAAAAATATGATCTAATTGAGGTCGTCGAACTCTTGCAGAAAATAGCTATGGATAGCCTTAATAAGACAGATTTTAAAAAACTAGCAAGCCAACAAAAAACCATTCAAATGAAGGTTTGTTTACTAGCACTTGCCCACTTCAAAGAAGGTCACTAGCACACTCAAATTGCTAAATACCTCAAAGTCAGTCGAACTAGTGTAAACAAATGGGTCCAGACATTTCTTGAAGAAGGATTGGAAGGACTTCAAGAGAAACCTCGCACAGGCAGGCCTGCATATCTCAATGTAGAGCAACGAAAACAACTCAGCGCGTTCATTAAGAAAGAAGCAGAGTCCCCTTCTGGCGGGCGCCTTGTCGGGAGCGATATACATGATTACATCGTGGAAAACTTTGATAAATACTACCACCCTAATTCTATCTATTATCTTCTCGACCACATGGGCTTTTCTTGGATAACTTCTCGATCCAAACACCCCAAACAATCACAGCAAATCCAAGACGATTTTAAAAAATTCAAAATAGAAACGATCCTTAAGATCTTCGGTCCTATTGGGCTGGAGAGTGTTGATGTCTGGTTTCAAGACGAAGCTAGATTCGGACAACAAAACACAACGACACGCTTGTGGGCTGAAACAGGAACGCGCCCAAGGGCGCCAAAACAGCAGCAATTTGAGTACGCTTACCTGTTCGGTTCTGTTTGTCCTAGCTGAGGGATTGGAGAAGCTATGGTTGTGCCTTGGGTCAATAAAGACATTATGATCTAACACTTAAAGCAAATATCCGATATCACAGACAAAGGAAGGAAGGCATGCTGTAGTAATAATGGATGGCGCAGGTTGGCATACCGATGATATCGCCCACAAATTTGATAATGTCAGTATCATCAAACTTTCCCCATATTCGACAGAGCTTAACCCGATAGAACAAGTATGGAGTTGGTTACGACAACACTACTTAGCGAACCAAAGCTTCGAAGACTATGAGGACATTGTTTCCAAGGTATGCGTTGCGTGGAATAGGTTTCTTGAAGTGCCGAAAAGGGTATCGAAAATGTGCGCTAGAGAATGGATAGACTTGAGCAGTTAATTTTCCAGATTGATATCACTTACATTAAAAAAATAAAAGGAGCAAAGTAATACTGCTCCTTTTTGGTAGTAAATATTAGCAACCGATTATGGAATCTTTAGTCCAGTTTGTGGCTAGAAAAAATCACTTCAGATGGTGGGAACATGTTGGAAACCGGTGGATGAGCAATATCACCAAACATTCTCGCACCAAATGCTGAAGCTGCCCAAGGGTCTACAATTTTCACATCTTTATTCCATGAGCTTGGGTCTTTGATATCACTACCGTCCTGTCTACCAACCAAAACATACAAGTGCGTGCCTGAGTGTCCTTTCTTGAATGCCACTACTTCGACCTTAGTGTTTTGATTCGCATCACCCTGCATCCCTTGAATCATTTCAGCGGCCGCGGCAAAGGCAAACGTAGTACAGCAACCGGCTTTTGCGTCCTGAACGGATTTCGCAATGTTTTGAAGTGTCCCCATCTGAGGGCTATTGCCTCTTTGAGCCGCCACTTGAACCATGTTTGCTGACATGGTCGCTTTTTTATCTTGTTGAACTCTTGCTGGATTTGCGTAGAAGCCTTCTAGTCTTGGCTTCGCTTTCGCTTGATAGAACTCAGATCTCTTATCACCGAAGGTATTAAGGTCAGTACAAGCGAAATCACCCAACTTTTGCAGTGTAGCTTGGTGCTTTCTAATCAAGGCATCTGCTGGAGCGGTTTTACCTGCGCTGGATGGTTTTGAAGTGCTTGAAACACTTGGCCAATTCTCTCTAGGCCCTGTCGATAATCGCTCTAGGTCTTTAAGGTTTCCAAGAGTCAACTTATTTTCACCATTCAGTACGTTTTGCATCATAGCTTTGGCGACACCTTTTGGCAGACCTTGCTTAACCAATAGATCAACGACGATCGATTTCGCTTTGTTTTGGTGATTGATACGAGAGCTTACGCTTGTGTTTTTCGGCGCACCTTCTTTAACAAAGATGTCCTTGCCTCCGTGAGCCCGAACTTCTTTGTCGTCCGATTGGTTTTGTGTAGATAACTGTGCAGTGAGTTCGCTCAGCGAATGCATATGTGATGTATTGATATTTACCATAACCCTAACCTTTTAAACAGAGATGAAAGTATGCAGCTTTTTATGTTGCTCAATCGATTGAAACTGAGCCGTTAGATATTGCTTCCACAGTTCACAAAGCTCCATAAGCTGAGTAATCAGGATAGAAACACGACTCACTTCTGAGGTAAGTGGTATACTTATCTGCATGTGTACTTCATTGTTTTTAGGGTCTATACAGAACTGTACCCCACCTGACTCCCGGTATAAGAAGTTATATTCCAAAAGTGTTTTCAGTTTTTTAATTTCAAATGACTCTTCATCTTGGCAAACCTTGATTGAAAGTAACAGTTCTTCTCTCTCATCCAAGCCTTGAACTTCAATCTCTTTGCCTGCAGACATATATACTGTCCACATTTGATAATCATATGCAGTCACCCGTTCAATATCGAGTGTGTTACCAAGCTCAATTAGTAAGGTATTTACCTTATCCATACTCACCTACCATCCTGATATTTAATATTGATGTATCTATTTAAAATAAAAGATATAAAATTTCGAATTTAAATACACCTATCACATTATTTTATTTTCCATTGTTGCTGGTTAATTTTGTTAGATTAACCGTTTTTAGAAAAACAAATTCAGTATTCTGAACGAACGTTACTCTCTTATGAGGCGATAGTTAATAGAGCCTTTAAGATAATCAGAGTTCCCGTTGATGTAAGTATTGTGCTCAATAACAGTCACAGAATATGCCAGATATGGTCGGCTTTTTTTCATTTTAAGCCGTTTATAAAGATCGGATGGGAAGCTAAGATAAAACTAGAGAAATGGTAGAAAGGTACAGTGAATAGAAAGTAAAGCTCAAAAAGCCCAGCGTTTTTCTGAGCTTTCGAGAGTTAAAGATAAGCACGTCAAGACTGTATCTGTTGGCGCTCACTGAATTGCTTAGTGATCACCTGCTTAAGAGCTTGCAGTTGCCCGTCGATACTGGCATCGATAATACCGACTTCAGTTTCCAGTATGCACCCACCATTTTTGAGTCTCGCATCTGCAATAACGTCAACATAGCCGACCTCCGGGAAGTCACTGAGTATTAAGGAAACCTTATCTCGCACCTCTGTCACTTGCTCGGGGTGCACGTGCAGAATCACTTGTTTCTGATTACTGACCAGCTGAAGCGCTTCCCTCACCACTATTGCCGTTGTTTCCACATCGTCGAAACTACTGATAATTTTGCTTACGGCATCAAGCACTACGCCAGTGATTTTCTGTTCGACTAGCAAGTAGTACTCATTACATCGTGCAAGCGTTGACATCATAGTTTCTGCGCTCTCTATCTTCGCTTGATCGATACCATCCTGGTAACCACGCTGTCTTTCTAACTCATAAGCATCGTCAGCTTTTGTAATAATGCTCTCGGCTTTAGAGTGTGCAGCTTCAACCAAGTGTTGCGAATCTAAATAACTCACATAATCCTTTGCTTTGAGAATCTTTAGACCTGTAGCCAACTGCAAGTTGTCAGTTTTTATTTCAACAAATGAAACCATTGAGGGATTACCTGTTTTGCGATTTTCTTTATAAGTCGATAAGCAAGATCTCGATGCGTTTCATCGAACCAATCAGCACTGAGTTTTGTTTGGGTTAATGAACAATCGAGCTTGAACTGCCACCTTTGTACAAGCTCTGATGGTGATTTCTCCAGTAAAAATGTGACCCATAGATACCCAAGTTCACGGGCTGCCTTTTCAAAGCTGGCTTCATCTAAACTCGCCGGCAATGTTTTTTGCCAACCGTTTGGCCAATTTGAGATCATCATTGGCCCGTGTTGAATTAAAAAACGCGTTTCATCGACACCAAAAATATGATTGAGGCACTGCTTTGGTTGTTTCAAGACAACTTGGCGCATCGATTCACAATACATTGCCCCACCAATCAGCAACAGTAATTTGTTAGTCGTTTCAACTGGAAGTAACACCAAACTATTAAATGGATGATTAAAAACATGATCAGTAATCGTTGATAGCTGCCATTCTTCAATACACCATTGATTGATCGCAGCCTGGTGTCTCCAGTCTTGGACTCGTAATAACCAAGGCTGTTTCTTGCTTATCCAACTCTCATCAATATAACTGCAAGGACAATAATTAAACTGATGATAAATCTGAGAAACTGGCGTATCAGAATTAACCACGTTGCGCATTCCTACGACACCATGCAAACGTCGCTGCGTTAGAACCGATGATAAGTAGTAACAAGAAAACGAGGATAGCAATCAAGTTGCTTGCCGTGTCCTTGGTCACTTGAATAGACAAAATGCTTTCAAATTGCTTGCTTTGAGCCGTCACACGAACTTCCGAAGATGGTACTATGACAACGCTAATACGTTCGTAGTTAAGCCCTTCAATACTATTGTTCACTAACTGCTTAATTTGAGGTACATAAGAGTCGAGTGCCACATCCGCTGCGTGTTTAATAAACACTGATGCAGAAGCAGGAGTTGGACGTTCACCTGGACGAAGGTTTTTATCTTCAAGTACAATGTGAACGCGTGCCACTAACACTCCATCAATTTGTGACAGCGTTGATGATAGTTCTTGCGATTTCGCGTATATAAGCCTCGCCCTTTCTGCAATCGGAGACGAAATCAGGTCATCTTTCGGAAACACTTCTTTGAGTGTTGAGAACTGCTCTTTCGGGTAGCCTTTACGTTTCAGAGCATCAACCGAAAATGCGACTTGAGCGTTATCTACCATCAATTTTATGGTGTTGTCTTTATCCGGTTCTTTGGTTGCCACGACCCCCTCAGAAAGCAGAATAGACAGCATTTCATTGCCTTCTTTCTGGCTTACTCCAGTGTATAGCTCCGTCTGACAGCCAGCTAAAAATAACACGAGTAACATGCACACGGCACGTATTGTCTTCATCATGACTATTGGGCCTTCAACAATGTTTCTACATTCTGTGTCGTTTTACCTACCGTCTTGGCAATCAGCTCCTCTTGAAAGGTAATTCGACTCAACGCCCATTGCATCTGCAAGAGCTGAGCAGGGTCGTCACCAACCATTGCCATGCTATCGGTTAAGTTAGTTTTTGCATTGTCGATGGTGTTTTTCAGTTCGCTAATGTTTTCTAACAAGCCACCTTCTAAACCGTGGTTTCCCTCAGGCGATAGCATCGCTTGCTCGAAACGCTCACTAAGTCCCGCTTCAGCTTGTGCGTCTTGCACTTGCTCGAGGTTGGTTTGCATCACTTCTGTGTACTGCGTATTAATCATATCCGTTCCTATGAGAGGTCTAGTTTGTGGCTGTAACTCAACATGTTCTTGACCATGGCATTCTTTTGTATAACAAAGCTCAGTTCTTTTCGGACCACCTCCAATACTGTAGCTTGGGCAGGGATGTCTTTCAACTCACCCCAACAGTGCCAAAGCGCTTGTTCTTTTTGCGCACCAAGTGGGAAATGTTCAGAAAGCAACGCTTTCAACTCTCGGCGGTCTTTAGGGGGAGTCGCTAGCAAGCGCCCTGAAAAACTGCCCAACAGCTCATGCTTAAATAATGCCAACAATTCTGGTGATGCTTTATCAGTGCCTTTTGCGCTTTGTTCCTGACTAAAGGCATACCATAAGGCTTTTTTTTTCTCACTAGGCGAAATAAACGCGTCTTTAAGCGTTCTGCTAAGCGCTGCTGCGCTGAAGTCTCCAGAACGTTTTAGTGCTTCGTACCACTCTTTAATAGCTGCTGTTCTACCTTTAGACCGCGTGACACTATCCGTATTTTTTTTCGTAGTCGGTATGTTCTTATCTGGTGGGTTCTCACTCATCAAACGGTTCATCTTGTTCGCATCAGGTGTATCATTCCGGGGTGCTTTCGGCACCTGACTGAGCATGTTGTTGATTCCGTGGCTTTCAACCTTCATTAAAGGTTCCTGATGTCTTTAGAAAAACTCATGGCAAAGGCTTGGTTTTCTTCATTGCCTTTTAATGCCATATCTAACCACGATTCGGCTTTGCTTAAGAGCCCAGCTTTTCCTGCCGCTAGCGCAGCCAGACCGATTAAGTCTGGGCGTGTCACGCAAAGCGGTTCAAGTAAACGATGAGCGTCCTCGTACAAGCCACGATTCATCAAACTCATTGAACGAATCATAGCAACGACTTCTTCTGCATCACCTTGCAACTCAAGGCATTCCGCAATGGTATTTGCCTCTTCATGACGATGCAGACCGGTTGCCATCAACGCTGTCTCAGCCAGAAGTAAACACATGCCTTTATCCATAGGTTATACCTTCTGCAGAATTGATTGCATCACGTCTTTGATTGCACGTGTTGTGGTCGCATTGATGTTATATACCACAGACCATTTGTTGATTGTATGCTGTAGCTCTGCAAGCTTTGAAGGATCGTCTGCGTTCGTTTCTAAGTTTTTGATCGCGGTGTTTACCGCTTCATTCGCTGTTTTTGATTGCTGTAACAATTTAGCTTTAACTGCGTCGAGGTTAACGCCTTTACTCGAATCATAAAATGACATATATATCGCCTTCTTTTATTTGTTGTCTAGAAATGTTTCAATTACCGTTAATGCTGCTTGATAAGCCTCGTGCTGTTTGTGTAGCAACTGGTATTGTTTTGGTGAACAGCCAAGATGGAGCTGACGCTTTATCGCTGATTGCGCTTGCTTGAACTTAAAAATGATCACCTCTTTTTCTTGCTGCCCTGAATCGCCTTGTAATAACTGCTCAAGATTAGTCATTGTTATTTTCACCTTCATACTCTAGATCAATAGTGATTACCCGCCCGCGTTTTACGAGTTCAATTCCTGCCGGAGTAACGCTTGAAATACGGTACCCTTGAGGAGTGCGAGCTCCTACCATGTAACGAACATTGTCAGTGAGGATGACATAAGGAAATAGGCCAAAATTCACGCTACGAAACGGAAAATCGATGTTTGTTCCTTTGCTCACTTTAGGAATAGATTTCAAGACAAGATATGGTTTCTCGCCATACTGCTCTCGAAAATCTCTCGTTACACCATAAAATCGAGTTGTTTCAACATCATCAAGCTCGCCACGAACTTCAATACGATCACCGCTAGTAACAAGCTGAACTTTCTTTAAGAGCTCCGCTTCTCCTAACAACTCTTTTAGAGTAACCATGTATGCCCCCGCCCTTTGTAGGTCTACTTTCCAAGCGATAAGCCCTGGGACATCTCGTTCTAAGATCTGCTCAACTTGGTTCCAACGACTTGCATCATCAATGTAACCCGTTAACAGCAGCGTACCTGTCTCGTTACCATTTTCTACTTTTACTTGGTGATAACCGAGGTTTCGTAAGATAAAACGCACACCACGACGTATCTCTTCCATCGTTCTCAGGTCACTCTTGTAGTTGATACCTAATGCATCAATTCGACCAAGCAATTGTACCTTTTGCGTTCTATCTTCTACGTAACCTTCAAGTACAGCCTGTAGAGCATTGGCATTCCATTCAACGCGAACATCGTTCAACTCGAGTTCACTAAGAATATTGCGTACCAAGACTATCGGCTCCGCTTCTGTGATTACGTCTTTGTCGCTCGCATGCACTTGGTCGTACCAAATACCTATAAAGATAACGCTTGGGATCAGGCCACAAATCAATCCGATGAGCAGCATTTTCTTCCAACCCGATGATGGTTTATGGCCAATTGGCTTCGCTTGCTTGCTTGCTACGTCATTTGCCATCTCAATAACTAAATCATCTTCCAAATAACCAACAGCAAAGGTTAAACGACCCACAGAAACCAAGGCTTTTCGCGACAAATCAACGCCACCGGCATCAACGGCGATAATTTCGTTATTGATTGAGACTTCTTCACACTCACGTAGTGAAACCGTTTCACCATCGCAAACTAAAACGAGGTGACTTGCTTTAATGCCAGAGTCGGTTAAGACTAAATCAGCGGTAAAGTCATCACTACCCAATACCAATGAATCGTTGGGTAAAGTGACTTCCACTCCGGAATGAACACCGGAAAGAATACGAATTTTCCATTGTTGCATTGAGGTTACTGCTCCTCTAATGGTCGAACGCAATGATTCTCTGAGCCATTACACTCTTTAATTTGTACTCTCCACCCTTTCTGCCCCGTAGGAAGCTCACATTCTGCTAACAACGATGACTTTCCTTGTGACAACAAATCTTGCTGATAACGTACTGCTTGTACTTCCTTTGTACAGCTGTACAAAGCAAGTGCTGATTTAAGGCCTGCACTGTTATTGGAAATACTATTCAACGTGCCAATCTTTGGCCTTAAGTCATATTCATTTCCGATAAGTACGTTGTCTCCGATACCATCGACAACAATTCTTGGTTCTATAATGAACATACGTACTGTTCTTCTCGTGGAGCTTTCCGTGCTTCTAAACAAAGCGCCGAGGTATGGAATATCTCCTAACAAAGGAACTTTTCGAAGCTTGTTGCTAATTTCATCACGGTATACTCCACCAATCAGCAAGCTTTGCCCCTGCTTTACCGTTGCCAAAGTACTAATTTCTGTTTTACGAATTGAAGGAACACCATCAATGTCACCATCGGGGATTTCCGCACCATCTTCTAGATGCAGACTCAAATTGATTTCAGGTCTTTCAACCAAACGGTCGCCAACGATGCGAGGTACAATTTTCAATAACGTTCCATAAGTCACTTTCTCTAGTGCTGCGGTTTCTTTGCCTATCAACTTGACATAAAATGTACTGCTGTTATTAAGGACCGCTTCCACATTTTCTTGTGTTAACAAGGTTGGTCTGGAAACCACTTGCGCACTACCTCTAGATTCAAGCAAACGAATTTGAGCCAATAAATAATTTAGGTTCGTCGCATCAAGCAGAGACTTAAAATTTTGCCCACTACCAAGCTTGACATCACCATTACCTACGTCACCAGTTGTTTTGAGGTCCAAAATACTGTTGTTACCCACTGCAAGACCAGCTCGCCAGTCAACACCCAACTGACTTAAGTCATTAGCACTAATATCAACGATAGAAAGTGCGACTTCGATCCTTGACTGCGGTTGATCTAACTGCGCCACCAACTTGTGATACAGCGGTAATCGAGCTTTTGTATCACGCACAATGATTGCATTTAAACCTGGTTCTGCTTCAACCGATGCACCGCTATGTAAAGAGACATTATTAGTAATTTTCTTAGGCGTATTGGTTATTACTTCTTCGTTCTTTTTCGCCACTTTAACCTGAGTTTGAACACCTGAAAGCACTCGGCTTAGTACCGAAGCAATCCCAGGAACCGTGACACCTTGGTCACGATAACTGATCTCTCGATCTGTCGCAGATGCATACTTCAAGGGAATAATATCGACAAACAATTCATCTGTTGAATTGGATTTCTGTACCAGTCTGCTTTCCAGTGCTTCTGCCGTTTGCACAACTAAATCGACGTATCTCGGTGGGCCAGCTAAGTAAACCAGCCCCTTATTTTCCGCTGCACGCCAGCCGTAACGAGAATCCCAAATCCCTGTCGAGATCAGGGTGCTACGTAATTCGCGAGCTGTTAACAGTTCGAGCTGCAACAATCGTGAACGGGTTTCTGTCGCTTTGTATACATGCAGCACTGCACCGTCGAAATACCACATCAAGTTGTAAACCTGTGCCAGATAATCGAGAAACTCGGCTGGATCTTCTGGTGAAAATCGACCACTGGCTCGGTCATTTACCTTGTCGCTAACCGACACTGAAACACGGTAGTTTGCGCCAAAGTTATTCAGCAGTTCTTTTAGTGAATCATTGTCCGCGTAATAACGAAACGGTTGATCGACCCAATCAAGCTCAGAGGTATGTGAAGGAACTGCTATTATCAAACTTGAAACGTACACTACTGACAGCACGATTCTGCTTATTTGTGACTTTAAAACTGCAAGCATTATGGGATCCAAACACTGTGACTAACAGTATGATTAACACGTTGATGTTCGAGCAAATCATTGAACTGCTCCACTAAATTTACGTGCTGAGCAAGCTGCGTGCAAAGCTCTTCTGTCGTTGCACTTTCCATAATCATCTTCCCTTGCATAATCAACTGTTCTTTGTCATTCACCGTCAACGTGCTGCGTGTATCTCGCAACGTTTTCAAGGAGAGCTGCATACAATGTTTTAGCGCCTGCTCTTTTTGAAAATCAAGGTGCGATTCAAAATAAAATGGGAGCACGGTTTCCCACAAGATCCATGATGAGTGCTGGCTAATATTAAGCTGCATCTGGTCAACTTCGATATCATAGGAACCATTACTTGAGGCAATAAAATCCCCCTCCCTTAACGTTTCCGCTAGGGATTTCATCATTTTATCTAACATATTTAGTCCTATTTAAATCTGCCTGAGATTGTTACAAGCTTGCCCGCACTTATTGTTTTGAATATCAACGTAGTAATGATCCACTCTGCCAACGGTTTGCATATCTTGAAACCATTGCCAAATTTTAGCGACGGCATTTAGATCGCTGAACACAAGCTCACATGCATCCCAAATATCGCTCAGCTCAGGAGCTTGTACTCGAGCCTGGCTACACCATATTTTCCATTCAGATATAAATTTATCTGATATTCTACTGTACTCAGATAAGTCCTTGAGTTTATCTAGAGTTGGCTTCCACTCTTCAACTAGTGCTCGATGAGATTCAATAACTTGATTTTGTTGCTCATTGAGAACGCGAAGTTGGTCATGCAATTCACTATGCTGATTCTCAATGAGATCCAACTGTTGTTCAGCAAAAAATGTGCTACTCGCTTCTCCGGACAATCTCATCCAATACTCTTTCTGAATACTCAGTTGATTGATTAACTGTTCAAGCTTGATGGAGTCTTGTAGCGCCCTCTGATCCGTTTGCTGATTGCACCATTCATTTAAGGTTAAATACATCGAAAGAATTAGTGTCTTAGGTGACGCTAGATTGAAGCGGTAACCTAATCGCTGATTAATGTAATCCAGTCTTTGTTCAAAAGAGTTCAACACCCGTTCGTCACTTAGTTGCCCACCCACTTCTAAGAAAAGGCGCATAGCAGAGCGGTCTAAACACGTTCCAAGCTTTTGATATGTTTTAATTAGCTGACTTGCACATAAACAATCAACAACATTACGATCAAGCAAGCGCTGCAGTAAAGACAATTGGTCGTAACTCAGAACACCTTCACTGAGTAGCTGTCTGTGGTTTACATTAACAACGTTAAGCTCTTGTGTTGATTTAGGTAAGCCCTCGTACCTTGCGCCTCGCTGCAATACAGTGACCTTCCTCTGCAGCACAATGTTGTTAGGAAAAAGCGAACGGCGTCGCCAATGCTGCTTTTTCATTTTAATCTTCTCCGTATCTACTTCCAGCAATCCAGAAGGAAGTAGAGATAATAGTTTTGTTCATCGTTACGCTGAGCATAATAGGGTTTACACCCGTTAATGCCTTTCAAAATTAGTCAGAAAATTTTAGTCGTCAGACATTTCGCTTAACAATTACTACCGGATCATCTCCAGAACGGACCTTACTTGGTGTCGTTCCAAAGCGACGACGGTAACTTTGTGTAAAGTAAGACTGGCTTGAAAACCCCGCTTCCATCGCAACATCGACAATGTTCATCTTGCTTGTGAGCAATAGTTTGTGAGCGTGTAATAAACGACGTTCACTGATCCAAGCTCTAGGGGAGATACCATAATATTCGTTAAAAAGCTCTTTAAACGTAGTCAGACTCGCACCAAACTCTTGAGCATAGTCTGTCAGTTTCCACTCTTTAAGATAATGAAGATCCATAAAGCGACGGAGTCTCTCTGAGGTTCGATTTGTCAGTTGTGATAACAACGCGTAGAGGTGTTCACCTTGGTCACCATGCAGTAACAAGATGAGCATTTCCTCATACTTTAAGCGCATAATAGCATCAGGAAAAGATTGCTCTTCTAGAGTATTAATCCCTAATAACGTCTGTTCTATCAATAAGTTTAGAGTAAAAGGGAATAATCCAGACTGTACATCCTCAACCTTTGGCAACGACATCAAAAGGTCACTATGCTTTTGCAATAGTTGACTCACCAGTTCATTGTCAAATTCGATAACCGAAGCCGCATATTGACCGCCTATCGGTGTGTATTCTAGTAAGTAATCCCCTTGAGAAAGATAAACCCCTCGACCAGCGACCACGTCTAGCGTACAACCCCCGGTTTGCACCCTCAATTGACCATTGTGAACGATAACAATATGAGACTGGCTAGAATGAAACACTTCATCGTATTTTTCATAGCAGCACGCACCATGAATTTTTCGCAAGTGCGAGTCGACCCTTTCGGCGTTTAGTCGGCCTAACACATCCATTTTCTACCCTTCATAATTTTAATTCCTCCAGTTCAAACAAGAGAAACTGTCGAAGCCAGCAGTGCGATTGCAAATGCAGACCGATTACCAATAAAAAGTCCATAACACTACCATCCAACCCGAATAATAACGAATAACCAAGCGCTAACTTCGATAGCAAAAATAATTCTGGCAAAAAAGTATTTTTGATATCGTCGTGACATATTTTTGATAGTTAATTAGTATTTTCTAATTTTCAACTAGGGCGTGTTGATCTTTGCTGTACATTTCGCGTTCAACAATACATCGGTAG
>NZ_JBFSPI010000095.1:0-18637 GCF_041464685.1 Vibrio sp. 10N.237.312.B06 | reverse complement strand
TGTCCGCCGCATTAACAGGCTCTCCGCAAGTGGTCTTAACCTATCTCCATCATTAACGTCTGCAATGACCCGGTGGGTTTAACTCTTTATGCTGCTTCGGTTTTTACTTAAGCAGCATAGTTTTCATATTCTGTTTGATTGTGTAAAAGCGACCATATAATTCGTGCGTTCTTCGCGGCAAGTGCCACTATTGCTCGGTTCATTCCTCTCCGCTCTAGAACGCCTCGACACCACTGACTTGGCTTATCTTGCTTGTCGCCAAGGTTGGCAATCACGGTCCTTGCTCCGTGAACTAATAGCGTTCGTAAATATTTATCACCGTGTTTGGTTATTCGACCTAACCGAGGTTTTCCTCCTGTGGAATATTGCTTTGGTACGAGTCCTAACCGAGCAGAAAAATCATGGCTTTTATCAAATTGAGAACCATTGCCTATCGAAGCAAGTATCGCAGTAGCGGTTTGCGGTCCAATTCCTCGAACCTTCATCACTCGTTGAACATTAGTGCCGACCTTAGCAAAAGAATCGAAGACTTGTTCAGTATCGGCGATACGTTGATTCAATTCACCAAGGTGGTGATAAGCATCGGCTATTACTGTTCTAGCGAGATGTGGCAGTTCATTTTCTGCATCTTCGAGCATTAAGGGAACCTGTTTCATCAATGAAGAGCGACCAACGGGAATGCTCAACCCGAACTCAGAAAGTAGGGCGCGCATGGGATTCATAAGCGCGGTGCGTTCACGAACCCAATGCTCTCTCATTCTATGTACCGATAAGATGGCTTGTTGCTCGGGGGATTTTACGGGTACAAAGCGAGTGGATGGACGCTGAACAGCTTCGCAGATAGCAACAGCATCATTAAGGTCGTTCTTTCCCTTAGTTCGATAAGGAATTACGTATTTAACAGCCATAATACGGGCGTCGTGACCGAGTTTATTGAGTGTTCTTGCCCAATAATGTGCACCACCACACGCTTCAACGCCTATACGCATGAGTGGCATATTTGCTATTGTAGTCAGTAGTTTAGAGCGGGTTACCGACTTATGAAGTATAACTTTACCATTTTGGTCTACGGCATGAAGACTAAAGTGGTTTTTAACTAGGTCGATACCGCAGAAATAAGAATAGTTAGACATGGTGCCTCCGATGCAATTAAGTACCACATAAGTGTGGCAGATCTTCGGAAGGGGGAATCCATGTCATTTGTTAGGTAATAGGAGAGAATGTGCAAAGTAATGAAATTAAATTGATAATAGAAAGTTTTGTTTCTAATGAAGGTCCCCTTTCTGGTTTAAAGCACTTTTTCATGGAAAACAAAGTGCAAGCAGTTTGCTTTATTGCTGGTGCAGTTTCGCTGATAATTGCTTTTAGCGCCTCGTTGGTAGAAAACTCAACAGTAACAACGGTTTCGGCTCTATCTTTTTTTGCGTTCCTTGTAATCTATTCATTATCTACGTTCATTTCAACACTAAGGTTTTTCTTTGGAGTCACAAAGGAAACACTCATCAATATCAGTCAAAGATATTGTAATGATTACTCCCTAGCAAAAGGTATATCAAAATATCAAGATGAGAGCATAGATAGAGTTATTCGGTTATTTGAAGGGCGCATAAGGTTTCTCGAGTCTAGAGTGGGCTTCTTGGTTGGAATTGTGGACAAACTCGGTATTGTCCCTGCTGTTATTATGATCTATTTGAGCTATATCAATACAACAAATGATACGGAGATGGCTAACTTGTCACCAATAATTATTGGGATTATTTCTGGGGTATATCTAGGAGCAATAAGTGCCCGTGCAATTATTGACTCTTTAAAGGATAAGATAGATATTCTGGATATGGCAAAAGAGATATCAAAAAATAGTAAGGCATTCAAATTAACCTAACAAATTGCTTAAATGGACGCTCAAACGTTCAGCATTCTCGGTTTGGGGTTGGATGATCTGCACCATCAATACTGGACGCTACGTTAAGCGACTTTCCATACTTTTAGTTATCTATAAATTGCTAATTTAGGGGAAGCTGTAGCTCATTTATGTCCAAAAATGTGTTAAAGGGTAGTCTCCTACCCTGTTTCAATCAGCGGCCATAAGCCGCTATTTTAAATCCAGCCTCGCTCAGAAAAAGACACCACACACTCAAATGAAACCACAAAGTGGTCCAGTACTCGGATATCAACCAATGCCAACGCATCCGTCAGTTGACGGGTAATGCGTCGGTCAGCTTGACTTGGGGTGGCGTCACCACTTGGGTGGTTATGATAGAGAATAACCGCACTCGCGTTCACGGCCAGCGACGCTTTCACTACTTCACGCGGATAGACCGAAGCGGCATTAACGGTACCGTAAAACATCTCTTTGGTGCGCAACACTCGATGTTGATTATCGAGGAAGATAATCCCAAACACTTCAGACTCACAAGCGGCCAAGGACGTTTGGCAGAACGATTTCACCAATTCAGGCGAGGTTAATGGCGTTTGTTCTGAAATAAACAGTTTGGATTTGAGAATGCTTGCGGCCTGGTCAAGGATGCCCTTTTCTTCTGATGTGAATAACGAAACATTTGAATATTGAACATGTGCTGACATGGTATTTCCTTTCGGTCTTGGTGAGCGTCTGACTGTCCGTACCCAGTTGCAGGTTCTGCAGCGCAAGGGCGCGCAGCGGCGAAGCCTCCCTTGCGTGAGGGTTCTCAAATGGGACGGTTTAAAGGAAGTCGCGACAACAAGCCAAAAGGACAGCCTAAGCCAATATCTCAACCCAAAGTACGTCGCCCAGGTAGAAATGTCCCTTCCCCACCAAGAGAGCGCCCTGCTGGTTACTCGACTTGCGCCACTCGATAACCTTGGCTACTTAGGACAAGACCGAACAGGGCGTTGCTCGTCTAAAAACACGAACCGCTTGAATACCGCAAACAGTTGGAATATCGAAACAAAATTCACACAGATTGATGATCTGATGAGTATTTGAGCCGTCACGCATCTGCCGACTTTAGTCGTCATACAGACAAGAGAGTAAAGCCTTAGCCGACGTGCGATGCTCAGAGGTTGTTTCTATCGTCCTTTCTGCTTTCTTTGCGTAGCCGTAGTCTTCTCGCATCTGTTTAATGGTGGTAGTCAGGTCACACACACTGATACTCACCCCCTTGCCTCGGTTGCCTTGCTCTAGTATTAAGGCGTCGGTATACCCAAACTCATTCACCAAAATTTCATGAACCTTGACGGCCTTTACGGTGGAATCAAAGTCGGTCGAATTAACCCAAATCACGTGCATGGATATGTCAGCGGATACTGTAGAACGCACTTTCATGTGACCCCCTAAGCGCCAAAACGCACATCAAAACAAAACCCTGAGCACTTAAACGTCCCCTCTCCCGTTGTCACAAAGCGCAACGCGGGAAACACAGAACCGTAAGTGGTGTAAAGAATGATGTGATCCACTCGCTCGTGAAGAAACCATTCACCAAAGCCAGCACCATTTAATTCGATGAAAAAGTCACGGATTTCATGGAAAGCAAAACGACGCGATCCCAATAGCGGAAACTGCTGCTTGATAGCTTCAACGAACCCTTGGTCTTTTAACGCTGCGATATCAGCCTGCTGCTCTGGCGACTGGCGACGACTGAACATTTTTAAACGCTGGATTTTGGAAACCCAATCAGACTTTCTTTTCGCCTCATCACGACACTTTTTGACTTGAGAGCGTAACTTCAATACCGCCAAAGGACTAGAGACATCATTTTTTGGTGAGCTTTCGTGCCCCGGCGGCGAAACGCTGGTCGATGAATTTGAATTAGAGAGAGTTGGGGTTGAGTTTTGTTGCGCCATGAGAGTTTCCTTTCTGTTTGAGTATCACTTTTCGGAGCCGCTTGGCTGTCCGCTCTCTCAACATCGTTCTGCTTTGCAAGGGCGCGCAGCGGCGAAGCCTCCCTTGTAAAGCAGGTTGTGGGGAGAAACGGTTAACAGCCTGCATGCCCGAAAATGATGCGAGTGAAAGAAAATCGGCGCATAAGAAAACAAGCCCTTACACGAACTTATTCGAAGACAGAGAGAACAACGAGGAGGGAACGACAAGGCGCTATGACTCTTAGGGCAATAACGGGGTTCAAACAAAGCCTAGCCCCGCAGGGGAACCAAGGCAACGATAATAGTCATGATTAAAGACACGTTTAAAGTGTTAGTCTTTACAAGGAGAGAAGGCCCAGAACAAGTAATAAGACGCTTCAAGTGTCATGTTCATCCGTGCTAGAAGTTAAGTCCAAACTAAGGCTCTATGAAATGTCTTAAAATAGATACAGAGCCTTAAAAGCAAATATGTATTACATAGGTAATACATATTCAATTCATTTTATTAATCAACTCAACGAGCTCTTCATCATCTATCTTGTCTCGATATAAAGCCAAAGCTCGGTACAGTTTCGCTGCAGACACATTTCTCTCTGTCTGCTCTTGCAGATTTGCTACCCAATCGGTTATCCGTTCTTTATCAGTAAGTGACATTCTAAGAGTCAGAGGAGGCACCATATAAGATGTCGTCACTTTCTTTTTGACAGTCGTAATTCCAGTCGACTTACTTGAACCTTCGTTCTTGTCAGTAGAGATAGCTGTTATAGCTCCTCGTTTTTTCAACTTGCTCATATGTATTACCTATGTATTACATCAAATTCAAAAGAAACGCAGCCAGTTTTCGGTAATCGTTATTAACAAGAGAGCCCGGTTTATAAAAGCGCACAGGAGAGGAAACGGCATTAGCTTGTCCAACATGCTCAGAACGACGGACAGATACTGGTAGCAATTTATCTTGTACTACCTCCAATTCCTCATCAATGAACTCATTAATAATAGTGTTTCTTGAGTCGACCTCGTTCCTCAAGATCAGATAATTGCCTTCATCCTCCTTAATTTCATAGACAGCTTCGAGTAAAGAGCTAATGCCGTCTAATGAAAATGCACCTGAATCTACAGGGATCAAGATAAGGTCCGAAGCCTGGATTGCGTTAAGAGTCGTTAGGGATAAGTTTGGTGGAGTATCAAGAAGAATGAAATCATAGGTATCACCTAACTTCGCTAATTGCTTTTCTAAAATTCGTTCACGATTAATCTTTGTCAGTGATGTTTCGATGACACGTGACAACTGAACATCAGCGGGAACGACATAGAGGTTTTCAAGAGAGTTCCCATTAATCTGTGCCGGTTGAATTAAATCGACAATGGACACAACTTTAGGCTTATCAAACAAAGCAGCCACCGTCTCTTCAAACTTAAAATCACGTCGTCCGGTTAACGTTTTAGAGCAGTTCCCTTGAGGATCGAGGTCAATAACTAACACTTTTCGTTTTCGTGCAAGCTCAGCCCCTAAATTGACAAGAGTCGTGGTTTTTCCAACGCCACCTTTTTGGTTCGCCGCGCTGATGATCTTAGTTTTCATAATAAACACCTCATGTGTTACATGTGTAATACACAATAAAAAACAAAAAGCACACTGTCAATGTATTACATATGTAATACACTTTTTCTATCAACACTTAAAGTTATTCCCCCGTTACCAGTCGATGATGTCAAGACACTAAAAATCCTAAAGAAAGTGACACCAGCCGCGAGATCACTATCCGTATGAATCAAGTTATTAGGCTCCTCACCAATCAAAACTTCTTGGTTAAGTTAATCCCAACACTAGAATCAAAGTCAGTTCTGAAATTGAAAATATTGTGACTACGACGGGGGACACTGTTTAAGCATGAATCGAATTCATCAAGTCCCGACGCGCCATCGATATTTGGAGCTATCTGACTCACACCAGAAAGACGCGAATTTAAACCCAAAGAATGGCTAAGTTTTGCCTACTGGCGTGATGAGCAGCGCCAACTGGTTGAACGCCACGACAAGATTGAGTCACCCACTGGGCAGAGTCATGGAAGTGAAATCTCACTGTTCATTGCGGCTGTTTGTAGAAAGGTGTTCCCAAAAGAAAATACCCATAATGAATGAGAAGCCCATTTAGTCTTCTACTCTTAACACGACATCGCCCTGCTCTAATAACTCGCCCATCGCTTGTTGGTAAGCTTCTTCGACGATGGTTTGTTCCCAAATACGCTCGTATTCGGGTAAGACTTGTTGTCTAGAGATGGTCGACACCCTGAAGCTTAATGCGCCCTCGATACGATGTCGTCGGCTGGTGATCAGTTTAACCTTCGTCCATGAAAGTACTGGTTTGGCGAGGCGCCTAGATTGGCGTTCCTTTTTCTTTTTCGCCATACTCAAATCTTAACGGATGTAGACCATCAGCTTATCAAAGGTGGCACAGACGCTTGACTGTTTGCTCATACAAAAATCAACATAAACCTTGCTCCGCGCGCATCACAAACAAGATGTACACCTTGTCCCCTTCTTGCTTGCAAAAAACACGACAAGGGTTGACCACAACTTCGCGGTAATTGAGGTGTTCAACTTTGTCGAAAATATTTAGAATCATCTGCTTGGCCGCAACCAGATATTCAAGGGCAATGTATTTCGCGATATCCTTGAGGTCCGATCACGCGGCTCACTCCAAATCACTTCAGCCATTTTGACATCTTGTCCTTAGCTTCATCCTGACTCAAGGACTTGCCTTGTGAAATGGCGCGCTCACCACATGCGATCCCTTCAAAGATAACCAAACGGTTTTGCATAAAATGATAGTCGTCCACATCAACCAAATACGCAGAAGGTTTACCGTGTTCGGTGATTAGCACAGGTTCTTTGGTGTCGTTTAAGTCCGCTAGGATTTGGGACGCTTGACGCTTGAGGGAAGTAACGAGCTCGACTTTCATAAGAGTAACTCCAAAATAAGAGTAATAAAGTGATACTGTCGTATCACTTTCAAGGTGCCAGGTTTAGCGCAGAGATATTGAGCGTTAAGAATCACTCTTAAGTCATGCTTCTTATGAGTAGGAAACTCACTCAACAACGCACAAACAGCAAATGGCGTCACTTTGGTTTCGGCCTTAGAGCCTTGCTATTCTTGTGATAAGATACCCTCACCAGAAAATAATCGATATGAACAATGTCAGAACATTCATACCATCAACTTCTTAAGTCGACCTTCGAAAACACTCTTCTTCACCTTTACTTCAAAGTAAAAATTTCCAGTCACTTTGTTAAAGAAGAGCAACGAAACAAGATCATCATTGACTTCTTAAAGCCAAAAATCAAACAAGATCGATATAGCTTTATCAAGAAAAAGCTTAAAACTGTTTGTTTGATGAAGAGTAAGTTTGGCTCAATCGAAAAGCACTTAGAAAGCATTTTATCTCAATATTCAGCGATAAAGAGCAAAAACGACGTTGATAAGCTTTATGCCTTGTTAGAACGCTTTGAGAAGAGCGGATTAGAAACAAAACTTATTGAAGAGACCCCTAAGCAGGAAATAGACGTTGTTTATCTCGACAGAGCACATATTGATAATTGCTTCGATAATGAAAACCGTCAGATTGCACCCATTTCGCTGTTTATACATACGAATGAATTAGACAGATTCACTAAGAGCTTAGCAACCCAACCTTATTTCACATATGAGTTGTGCCAAGCAAGTGAAGAGTTGAATAACTATCATTACAAAGTCCACCCAATTAGCTAACCATACTGCTTATCACACACTGTTTAGCCTTAACTGGTCCAAGACTCTTGTGAGTGCTTACCTGTACTTTTCCATCAATTGTCTATCCTGTACCTTAGTAATTGTCCCACAGCTATATGAAGCGCCAACTAACACAACCAAATCTAAAACGTTGGGCACTTCCAGCCCAAATCAAGATGTGTTGTACGCGATTTACCAAGCGGTACTACCGTCCTTTTTTCATCACAATCAAGGCCAATCTTTTGCTCTTCTAACAGTAAGCTGATCAGATATAAGCCTAACGCTGAATGATCTTGGCCATTCGTCTTCACCGCTACGGCTTCAACAATGAATTCAATTCCTGTTGACAGTGTCTCTTTATCTTTAAAAGACATAACTCCTCCCTTAAGTTACTGTGTAAATATACAGCAATATGGAGCGGGTGAATCCATATTTAAACAAATTGAGACATCAATCACATTGAACAGGGTCATGTCGACTCACCCTTAGAACACATTTCATGTCTTTAAAAAGGAGCTCGCGGACAAAAAGTAAGAGAGGAGATGATCGGGTGTCCAATAAATGCAACCTAGTCTCAACTCCATAATTGAATTTACTAAGGGACCTCGTTTTTAGTCGATAGTTACTCATTATTATTTAACTCAAGGAAAAGCCGACTCAAGCACCGCCTTCTTTTTCCCTACTTCATACTCCGCCCTCTCTAACGTTATAGGGGCAGATATCTGATGAACAGCATAATTACCACGAGGCTCTGGCCCATTTCGCCTACTTTCGGATAAAGCAGACTTGACCCATTCAAACAGATAGACGTAACGACTGACGGTCTGGCGACACAAGTTCGCCTTACGCGCCACCAAACCAATCGTGAGCTCCTGATTTTTGCGTAACAGAAACAGACAGGCGCGGATAATTCGGCGAGTGGTCTTCGTCCGACGAAGGTTATGAGTTCTTCTGACCGCTCTACGCTGCCTTTCCTGTAAACTTAATCCACTATCCAACCTCATCACACCTCGCTGGCAGTCTGACCGAGCACAATATTTATCCCAGGTCCAACGAGAGACGCTTTTTACCACCGCTAACACCTCACTGCATGGCAAAGACGGCTTACCCACCAAATTGGCATTATTGGCTCTCTACACGGCCTTTAAAATTCGTATAGCTGCCCTTTTCCCTTTCTTCGTCGACGATGTCATAAGCGAACCGGCGAGTACGTTCAAACAAAGTACAATTCCGGGAATAAGAAACGTCACTCTCTTGACGAAGCCACGGCCGCGTACTCTCCAGTTCAAGCGAATCCGCTAACTCGTTAAGTTCATAGACACTGCGGTGAAGTTCGGTTGTCTGCCACCAAGGATGAAAGGGCGTTTTGGCAACAGGCCCTGAATAACTCAAGTCCGCCTCCAATCGCAAGGCTAACGCGCGATAAATGGCTTTGAGGTACTGAATGGGTTTGGAGCGAGCCTGATCACTGGTGCAAACCGGTACAATGGCATAAAAAAGGTGGGCTTTATTACTGGTACGGTTTCGGACAATCATATTGGGGGGCGGCAACCCTTCATCTTGCCAAATGTAGGGATTGGGGAAAGCTCGGTGTTCATGATCAATATCGAAAACCATCCACGCCTGCATCTCTTTTCGATTGACCTGCATATAGGGCCATCTGACGGCGTAGTTTCGAGGTCGAATTAGCATCGCGGTTTTGTTGTCACTGCACCTCGACAAATAAGGCGCTTCCTCAAGCAACCGGCTCAAACACGACATAGACGAAGACGCAGCGTATTCAGAATGAGCCGTCATCGGCTCGCCCTCACCGTCCCTTGTCCACGTTGACTTCCTGACTCGCTCTGGATAAACACCCTTTCCAAGGCCTCGTACGTTACGACCGAGTTGACGCTCTTAGTGGCGCCCAATAAGCCTGTCGAACCTGATGAATCCTTTCCATTCAGGCGTTCAATTGTTAAGTGTTCGTCATTTCCCATCACCCCGCTTTTCACAGGACAGCGGAATGCATCACGCCATTGGTCTTCGCTCACTACCGCTAGATAGAAGACCGCTTCTTGGCTTATTTGAAGCACCTTACCGCCTATGACCGCCCACTCATGATTATTCATCACGTTTTCCTTGGCTAACAGGCTCTCCTTTGGGAGCAGCCAATGACGTTACTCAGGCTAAGGACAACGCGTTAAAGCCAACGCTGTCTGATTCTTTGCATTCGCTTTTCAAGACCGAATAAACGAATTCGCAGCCATACTTGTTCAAACACCCGATTCGAATGCCTTAATTGATACGTTAACCTCATCCACTCAACCAATAATGGCGAAAGTTGACGGTCACATAACTCGCGTCGGATGCGCCTGATATAGCGAAGGCCTCTTCGCTTATCTTCCTCTGTTAATCCATGACCAGACCTTTCAGAAGATGGCTTATGATCCGGAGCAATGAGCATCACCCCTCCGAATGAATACTTGAAACTGATATACCACTAGCGCCCACCTTTCCGCCCTATCGCTTTGAGCAGACCAACACCTTGATTCAGTTTTTCCAAACTATTGAGGAGCAAAACCTGACCGCTGATATTCGCGTGTACGGTCTGAACAATCTCATATTTCTGTGCCCGAGTAAGCCTAGGCTTTCCTGCATACTCCAAAGCCATTCGAGACAACTCACCCGAATGGGTCGAGCTCTCTAGTGCGCACAAAACAAAGGCATCATCGGTAGTGTTGGGCGGTATATAAGCGGTGACCACCCCAAGTCCAAGAAGTAAGCTGTTTACAATAATGTGATTACCGCTCACTTTGGCGAGAGTGATGGCTTCAACACAACTCAGGACATGAGGCTGATCAGGATTAAGTTTATTCCGCAGCATGGTCGGACTCATCCCTATGACCTCTGCCAGCCTAGCCATATTCTCTGACCTAGCGAACACGCAACACGCCTCATTAAAGGCCCCTTGTTTTGTGCGAGAAAATTCGCCTATTGAGTCAATTCCGTTCATAACCAATACTCAATTGAAGAAAGACGAGATGACAACGAAACTCCAACCAAGAATGTTAGCCCCAACGGACAAAGCTCTTTGGTCGAAGTTATGAAAGATAAACGCATGGCTATTTACCCCATTCTCTCCAACGTTTCACGCGTTGCCATTTCTAGCAACATGACCATATTGATGAGAGGGGTTTCTTTACCTTTTGCTTTAGTTTTAATAGGTAAGCGACCATCAGCTACCCAATCCATGATGGTGCGTTTCGGCATTCCGGAGAACTGAGAGTATTGGTCGTACGTCATGAAAGGCGTATTTAGGACTACTTGATATGAGAGCATAATGATATCCTGCTTGGTCATTGAATGTTTAATTTCGGAATGACGAGTTGCACCCCACCATTTCGAACTCAATTGCGATTATTGATCACATATGAATAACGAGCAACTTAAAATAGACCAAATATCGTATTTGGGAGGTAGAGATATTATCAAGAAGTTGATAGATATCACGAATTCAGACCGCCAACAGGACGTAGCAGACGTATTTGGCATCCCAAAATCAACAATCGCGACTTGGCGACAGAGAAACCTTACTCCCTTTGAAATTGCAGTAAGGACTCATTTGAGCACTGGAGTCTCACTTGAATGGTTACTTCTAGATAAAGGCGAACCGTACCCTAAAACACCAACCCAAAAGCATATTAATAAGAAGAACGAATCGAAAACTCTTTTCGATATCGACTGTTTCTCTATTGACGACGGTAAATTGGTTGGGAAAGGGATACTTGCATTCGATAAAGCTCTTCTAGACGAGTTAGGTGTGAGTAATGTAATAGCAATCAAAGATGGAACTACTACGTTCCTTATAAATAAAGAATCTCACCATGCAGTAAGCGGTACATACCTAGTTGATATGGACGGCCTACTCTCGCTAAACGACATCCAGCGCTTACCAGGCAAAAAGCTAGCCATCAGCTTTAACGGTTCGATTCTAACCCTCGAAGAAGATGAAGTAAGGGTTGTAGGTAGAGTCGCGTTAGTGATAGAAAAGCGTTAACTGTTACACTCATCTGTTTGAGAGCCCTGCAGCTAATTTGATTAATAGCGTCACCGATACTTAACGAGCCTCTTATCACCCTCCCTCGTGGGGAGTGGCACTTGCAAAGACAAAGACTGCCTTATGGCAGTCTTTGGGTCAGTGTTGGTCGTTGTGCAATCTCTAAGTCGTCCTGAAAAATTTTTGGACAAAAATGAGCTAGTTACATTACTAAATTAGAGAACAATGGATTATCTAAGGTATTGCAATACTACTAATCTGGAGACCAAATCTCGTTAAACATTACACAAGAATAACTTTGAAACTCTTCGAACACGATAGCAACGAGTTGGAGGAAGAAAGGCTTCCCTACACTGGTGAATGTGGCGTGCTATTCTTGAACGGTCTCCCGCCTCGCTAGTTTCAAATCGAACTTGATTTGGAAGTTGCTCAGGAGATAGAAGGTAAGGGTGAGGCTGACTCAAGAAGCAACTCATAAAAACGTTTTGTCGCAGGCCCCGTTTTTATCCCTTTAGGTAAAGTCAGATGCAATGGAACATGATAGCCACTGCCATTTTCCACATTCAGTACCGTTAGTTTCTCACTACCTCGGCTATCAACAATATGCTTAGGCAGCCTGCAATAGCCCACCCCCTGCTCTACTGCACCAAAGGCATGGTCGAAATTATCAACCGTAATGCGCTGACTCGACTTTAACCAGCCCACATCTTTTTTCTCGCCCAGTTTTTCAATCGAGCCTAAATCTCTCACCACAATTTGTGGCAGCGACGAGAGCTGGTTGAGCGATATAGACGTCCCCCTAGTTATCGGATGCGAACTCGCCACAACAGGCTCCATCTTGGTAAAACCAAAGGCTTCTGCAGGGTAATTGATTATGGGTAGATTAATGATGGCAACATCAGCCAGTTCTTGAATGACCATTTCAGTGGTCTTCGACAGTGATGTTTCTACCACTTGTATCGATGTACTGTTGTTCTCTGCCATAAAATTAGCCATCGGCTTATAAAGATGCTCAAGACAGCACAAATGATCAACTGCGACTACTATTTCTGACTCAACCCCCTTTGCTAACTGCTCACTGATCAGCTCTAGTTCTCGCGCTTGTTCCAGCATGCTGCTAGCCCTGCGCAATAACGCTTTACCGTCTTCAGATAACACCGTTCTTCGACCTTCAACCTGAACCAACGACACGCCTAGTTGACTTTCCAGTTTTCTCAACGCATAGATCAGCGTGGTATGGCTCTTATTGAGTTGCAATGCCGCTGCCTGAATGCTACCAGCACGATCTATCTCATGGAGTGTTTGCCATTGGTCGAGGGTGGTCTTTAATCTCATTGGTCTAAAATCCTGACATTTAATGGCAATATTATGAACTTTCCAGTCCATTTTTTAAAGGTAATATCTAAACAGGCAATAAAGCCTCCTATGTTTGCGATATGACAGGAGTCTCAGCGCAATACCAAGTATCTGTTTGGAGAAATAACCATGAAATTATTACAAGTCGATTTTGAATTTAACGGCCCATTTGGTGAAGAGATGTCGAACGCACTCGTTGGCCTAGCAAAGTCTATCAACAATGAATCGGGGCTGATCTGGAAAATCTGGACTGAAAACCAAGCCAAAAAACTGGGTGGTGGAGTCTACCTTTTTGAAGACCAACTCAGTGCAGAGACTTACCTAGCAATGCATAGCGCACGCTTAAAAGACATGGGCGTGGATAAAGTTCGCGGCGTGATTTTTGACGTGAACCAACCATTAACTACCATTAATAAAGGCCCAATCAACGGCTAGTTCAACCGTTCATTCCTGAGTGAAAATAAAAATAGTGAAATGAAAGAAGAAATAGCAAAAGACACGAAATAGAGATAGACCAAATGAACAATAAAATGTTTTTAAGCCTACACGGCATCATATACGCAGGGTTTGCCTTAGCGCTGTTTTTCTTACCCACTGTCATGTGGCCAATGTACGGTGTAGAGATCAATGATAAATACGCGTATTTTCTCTCTCAGCACACCAGTATCTTTCTTGGCGGCATCGCAGCGATAACTTGGTTATTACGAGATATTGAAGCGGGGCTCAGCGCCAAAAAGCTCATCCTAGGTTTGGTTGTAACCAATATGCTTGGGGCGATCATCACACTGTATGCGGCTTTCACTGGTATCTTTGTTGGCTTTGGTTGGACTGATCCTGCGTTTTTCCTTTCACTATCGGTACTGAGCGTGTTGCAGGTTCGTAAGCAAGTTTAAACGGTTATTCAGTTCGGATAAGCACAAACAAAAAGCACTTGGTATATGCCGAGTGTTTTCGTATTCAACCAATTTATCAAGACCAAAGTTAAGTTCACTAAATAAGCGGAAATCTTGATGTCTAGCTTAGGTGGTAAAGCCTGAACTTTAGAGGCAATACATGTATAAGAAAACTTAGGTCAAATCTCATACCGTAACTCGTTATGTAAATCGAACGAAACCCATTTCGGGCAAAAGTTACTCAGACGAATTGGGCAACAAGTGAAGAGCCTTTTTCTTGTGGCACTAAACCACTTCTGTACACAGTTAATCCTCAACTCGAAGACCGAAATTGTGAAAAACGTCAGAATAAGGAAGCTCACGAGGAAACCAAATGGGGTCTTCCCGTTTCAGAAACGTTAACCCACTCTACTTCTACCGTTTTGATAGTTATGCTAAATTTGAGGCGAAGCTCATCTAAAGGAATGACAATGAAAGCATGGATAGCAATTACGGTGCTAGCCTCAGGTATTTTGAGTGCTGCTGAATTTCGGACGCCAAACTGCCCAATTGGCTGCCCTAGCCTAGAAATTGACGGTAATGTTGTCATCTTTGAGCGTTTATACACGCTCTCTCAAAACAAGAAAACACAATTTGCAGATTGGGTCGCATATGAAGTCGATATTCTTAACTTCGGAACAACAACTAATCGAACTTGGAAAAATAACCCTCTACTTGTTGAAGCTGAGCGATTAGAGAAAGGTGATTATACTGGGGCTTCAAGTAAGCTCAATGTTGACCGTGGGCATCAGGCTCCCTTAGCCAGTTTTGTCGGCAGCCGCTATTGGCCTACTCTTAACTATTTGTCGAATATCACTCCCCAAGCAAAAGACTTAAACCAAGGCGCATGGAAAAACTTGGAAGAAGCAGTTAGGGATGCCGTTGGGTTTCGAGAGAACCTGTACGTTATTACGGGGACTCTCTACCGTAACGAAATGGATACTTTACCAAAAGCTGATGAGCCTCATGCAATACCCTCGGATTACTACAAAATTGTGTACGACGAGAAAGGAAATTCTGTAGCCTTTTTCATGAACCAACACACAACCAGAGATACAAATTACTGCACTAGAAAGCTGGCAGTATCAGAGTTGAGATCAATCGTTCCATATACCCTGCCAAGTGGTTTAGCTGATAGTAATGAAATATTGGAACGTTTAGGTTGTTGAACACTAAGGTTGTTTGGGCTCGAATTGCTCAGCTCAGAACATGCTCGAAGTTGTAGCTATGCCGCGCTTCCATTTAACTATCCGACTTCCAACATGCTGTGTAACTACGAATCAGTAATTAAGCGATTTAATCCACTACAACAAGTAGCTCTTCATAGGATTGAGTTACTTAAATTACCTTAGGAACAACCATGAGCTACGCTCATGAACTAATAGAGGTCTTTCAAAGCGTAGCTTTGGGATGTTTTCATGGGGGTCACTTTTACTCTATATATAATATTAGGGTGAAAGTGACCCTATACATTTAGACCATTTCAAATTAGCAATCCAGTGATAGAACTAACAAGTTATATGGATGACTGTACTAATGAACTGTCCAGGCGACTGCATTTTTGAACACCAAGCTACAGATCTAGTGAAGTGGATGACTTTCAAAGTTCATTACGTGAGTGACAGCAATCGCAAGTATGAGTTCGTCATACTGAGTAGTTAAATCAATATCGGTTAAAACGATCAGCAACAACAAATCGGGCTCCGATACATCGTTCATCAAATGCAAAGCTATATCGTCAGAATCGACCTTCATCACAGCTTGAGTCATCAATACAAACAACTGGTTTAAACAGCTATCGCAATGAGCATTTGCGCGATGGATATACTCTAGAAAAATTGATTTAGTATTCATACGTACAGAATAATAAAAACACTCACAGTTAAAGTATTGGAATAGACTGCCATCATGTGAAGAAAATCACGATGCAGTCGCTCGCATACCTAATGGGTTCGAACAAGCTCAACTTTTAAACGTACGCTTTGTTAATTCGAACAAAAGGTTAATTAAACCGCACTTAGTTTTACAAACATTGACGGCCCTAGAACCTATACTGTATATTTATACAGTATAGGTTCTTAGGTCGTAAACATGCACATTCTACCGCTTTCTCCATCCAGTATTTCTTGCTCTCTTACCTCCTGGGAATCACCAGCAGCTGAGTATGTTGAGCTTGGTGTTTCACTGGATTCTGTCTTGGTAAATAACCCCAATGCTACATATCTTGCTTATGCTAACGGAGATTCCATGGAAAGAATTGGCATCTTCAATGGCGACTTGTTAGTCATCGACAGAAAGCCACAAGCTCAGCATTTTGATACCGTTATCGTCAGCTTAAATGGTGCATTTATGTGCAAAATCCTTGATCTGCATAACAGGCTTTTGCTGTCAGCAAATCCTCATCACTTACCTATTGAGATCCATCCAGAAGATGCCTTTGCTATTGAAGGGGTTGTGATACGTTCTATTCGTCTACATAAACCGTTGCCTGAGTTCATGTAATGTTTGCTCTTATAGATTGCAACGCTATGTATGTCGCTTGTGAACAAGTATTTCGGCCTGATTTACGACACCTACCCTGTATTGTCTTATCAAACAATGATGGTGCAGTTGTAGCAGCAAATCGGTTGGCAAAAGAAGCTGGAGTCAAAAAGTTTGAGCCCTATTTCAAGCAAAAAACACTCATTGAAAAGCGTGGTGTGAACGTTTTTTCATCAAACTATGCTTTATATGCTGATCTGTCTGCAAAAATGATGGCAACAATTACGACGTTCTCACCAAGGAGCCATATTTACTCAATAGATGAATGCTTTTTAGATATAAGCCGTTTTTCACATGTTGAGTCAGACTTAACCTCTTTCGGTCAACGAATTCGTCAAACGGTCTGGAAAGAATGTCGACTGCCCGTTTGCTTTGGTGCGGGTGATACTTTGACACTATCAAAAATGGCAAACAGAGTAGCCAAAGTTGATAAAAAGTTGAATGGTGTCTGCATCATTGATTCTGAAGACAAACGCCAACAATATTTGACATCACAACCTGTATCTGAAGTTTGGGGCGTTGGAAGGCGATTAACACAACGTATGAAGTTGATGGGGATTGAAACAGCTCTAGATCTTGCGAATTTAAGTCCTGAACAAGCAAGGTGCTCTTTCAATGTAGAAATTGAACGCACCGTTCGTGAGTTAAATGGCCACCCTTGCAAAGTTTGGGACGAATGCAGAGCGGACAAACAACAGATATTTAGCACTCGCAGTGTCGGCAACCGAATAACATCACTTGAAGAGCTAAAACAAGCCCTCGCCTTTCACGCTGCCACAGTGGCAAGAAAAGCACGTAATCAAAAGAGCTCATGCGCTACTCTCATGGCTTTTGCCAACACATCACCTTTCGATGACATACCACAAAACTTCAAAAAAACCTGCACATTTGAATTTCCAACTAATGATACAAGTAAGTTGACTAAAGCAGTGACGTTGATGGCAACTAGGTTGTTTAAGCCAGGTGTCAGCTATTACAAGATTGGCGTAGGTGCGATGAACCTAGTATCCGATCGGCAGCGTCAACAGGACTTATTTTCCGAACCTGACAACCCAGCATTGATGCAAGCCATAGATAAACTCAATAACAAGTTGGGGCGAGATTCGATATTCCTAGCCGCTCAGGGAACTACACATGACTGGGCTATGAAGCGCAATTTTTTATCACCACAATACACGACAAAGTTAAAAGACCTACCGAGAGTACTTTGCTAATAAATGATCTGAAGAGTCGAAACCTATTTTTATCAAACATTTGGACACTCTTTCGAGCTAGGAGGTGCTACGGGTAAGAATTAAGCCTGTGACGGTTCTGGACAAAAGCTTCTTAGCTTAAATAACTTAGATACATTAGCTCGCATAAGAAAAAGTATCTTTAAACCTTAAACGTTTGTTATATGCGGGGTTAAGAGTGCGCTTTAACGTACTTTTTAACCTTTTTCATAGCCATTTGACGCTTAAGTGGCGAAAGATAGTCAATAAACAGATTACCCGACAAATGGTCTATTTCGTGCTGCATTACGATGGCTAGAAACTCATCACTTTCGATGGTAATTGGCTTACCTTCGCGATCTAAAGCAGATACAACAACTGAAGTAAAACGCTCTACGTCTGCATAGTAATCAGGAACGGATAAACAACCCTCTTGACCCAATGCTTTATCCGAGCCACTAATCACTTCTGGGTTAACCAAAATTAGCGGTTCATCTCGACTTTCTGAAAGGTCGATAATAACAACTGCCTCTTTACGACCGACTTGAATCGACGCCAAACCGATACCATTGTCAGTCGCATAGAGCGTTTCCAACATATCGTCTATTAATGTTTGTACCGTCGTAATATCTCGCACCTTTTCCGCTTTGACCTTAAGCCTTGGATCAGGTGCAGTCAGGATTTCTAAAACTGCCATATTTTCCTTCTAATTCTTGGAAGCTCATAACGCTTTTTATACGGCTTTTAGCCGCTTTTTATATTCCTATCATGCAGCCTTTCCAATCACATTTCAATTCATAATCAATAGGTTAATGAGAAGTGTTAGGTATTAGATTACAAAATGGCGCATAATTTTTAAAAAGCTTAATTCGAGACTCCTTCGGATAACTACAGGGGCTCTTCTCCGCTTAGATGAGTCTATAAATTAACAATAAAACCGGTAACACAT
>NZ_JBFSPI010000094.1:0-18915 GCF_041464685.1 Vibrio sp. 10N.237.312.B06 | reverse complement strand
TCACCCTAGCTTGTTAAAAAACTCGATAACTTCGTTAGAATTTTTGATTGTAGAATAACTACTTATCGAAACTTCTTGTCGAAAAGAGCCGCCTTGTTCTCAAGCTTTTTTCCTGCGCTATTTCTGCTCACTTACTTACTGTGATTGGTATTAATCATTTACAGTTGAGCAAATGACCCTTCCCACGAGTATGTCTCACCCGCGAACTCAACAGTGTGAGTTGCTTGCTGCGTGTCTTCAGCTTGGTTTGAAATACCGTAGTGGTAAGTGTTACCAGAAGTAGTCTGAATGCGAACAACAGTCCCGACACTGTTATGGCCCACAACAGACACTGATTTAACCAGACCACGAGCGCCTACAGAGGCTTCGATTGACTCGTTAAAGTAACCATGCGTTTCTAGTACAGAAGCAAACACGTGGTTTTGACCAGACTGACGTAAGATAAGCGCAGGCTCACTCTTAAGGTTAAAGTCTGGATCGTTAGCACCAGTGCGAGCAAAGATTACTTCACTGCCCGCATTCGCGCTGGTTACTAGGCTGTAGTAGCTGCTGTCATGTAGCCAGCTCACCAGAGAGCCCTCTTGGTTCACTTTGCCTGAAGCAACGTTCCATAAGTGCTGGTAACCGTTGTCTTCACCTAGCGGCTTCAGCGTGCTTTCGATGTTGTAGTCGAAGTCAGTACGGATGATTTGACCCGAGTGGTGAACGGGTAGGTCGTACTGGTGTTCAGCGTCAGCTTCGATGCGGTATACATCTATAACTAGTGGCTTCTCGAACTCAGGAAGTTCAGCAAGAATCACGCTGCGTTGCATGTCTACGCCGGTGTAGTACTCAGAAATTGTGCCGCTCATACCTTGCAGAGACTGGTCGTCTGCTACGAAGAAGTGCTTCTGACCAAACTTAGATTCAGCCAATGCCGTATCGAAGTTGTTCTGTGTTTTCTGATCAACCGTTACTGTGTTGTGAGCAACTGTCTGCTTACAGTAAGACTTGTTCTCTGGGATGTAACGACCGCCAAACTTAGGCTCAACGTTTACCCAGCGACCGAAGCCGTAATCGTGCAGCACTTCGTGGCCACGGTTGAATACGCTTAGGTGTAGCCCATCGTAGTGACCATGGTCTAGTGCAGAGTGGTATTGGTGATCGCTGCCGTGTTGACCAAACCAAATCAACGCCATCGTGTCGTCGTCTTGTTCGTCACGGTGACGAAGAATGCTTACGCCGCCTTTTTCGCCTTCAGGGCCGTCCGTTACAAACAGGCTACCCCAGTTGAATGCTTTGATGTCGTCTGCTGCATTGACAGCGTCAGATAGCGTTTTACCTGAAGCATGGACCCAAACATCTTGTTGGTGATTAGCCATACCAAGTAAAGTTTCAGTCTGCTCATAGCGGTGGTAACACACAGACGTTGCCATAATAACGCCTTCATCGTTAATAGAAATCGTCTTCGATGAATCGTTCAGAGCTGGCAATGTACCGTCTGGGAATGCCGTTTTAAATACCGCGTAAGACGTTGTCTTGATCACTGAATCGTTAAATTCGTAAATACCAAGATCTGGCTGACGACGTTCAATCGCTTCTGCGAACAAGTAGATTGGACGTAGTGAGAAACGGTGGTAGTAAGGACCTTCCATGTAGTAGCCGTCTGGCGAGAACAGTTGGTCAAGTTGCGCTAAGAAACCACCGCTTACTTTGTCTAGTTTCAGGCCGTAAAGCGCTTTGTCTACTGACTCTTGATCGTTGATTGCGTAACCACAGATACCTACCGCTGCCACAGCCCATAAGCCGTGGTTGTGTACGATATCGAAGTCGTGTGCGTAAGTCACAACGAACATTTCGATCATTTGCTTAAGAAGATCGTCTTCGATCAGACGCTTTTGCTCTTCAGAAATGGTGTGGTAAATACAGCTGTACGCACAAGAAGCGTAAAGCATCCACATGTTCTCGTTCAACGTTTGGTGGAACAGCTTACCCGGAGGGTTAGAGTCACGGCTTACGTTACTTTCAAGTGTTGGGTACACCGTCGCGTACGCAGTTAACATATCAACGATGTAATCACGGTACTTTGTTTCCTCAGTGATAAGGAACAAACGACCCGCTAGATCCATGTGAATGTAGTTTTGCTTATGACGGTTATGTTCGTAGCCGCCGCCTTCACCGTGACCTGGAACTTCAATGCCAACTTCCGCCATGTAAGCGTCAGTTTGTTTAATATCGCGAGTCAGTGCGTTACCTAAAAGGCTATCCTTGCCAAGTTCTTTACGAAGCTCTGCTGCTTCCTCAAAGTTAAGTAAAAGTGGTTGATAGCTCATTATTATTTCCCCTGCTCTGCTGTGCTTGCTAATTCTGGGTTTAAAATTGTTTCTACTGAGTAGAAGCCTGTCCAGCTGTATACTTTACCGTTCAGTTCTACTTTGTGTTCAGTGCTATCAGTCGCGCCAAGTTGGTTGCTGATCATCACTGTCACATTTGACTTCTCTGTGGTGATTTCGACGACTGAACCGACGTTTGTATGCGCTACAACCTTGATGTCTTTCACAACGCCGCGAGCATTTACTGATTGTTCGAACTCTTCGTTAAAGTAACCGTGCGTTTCTAGAACAGAAGCGAACAGTGTTGTTTCGCCTTTGCTACGTAAAATGAATGCAGGCTCTAAACGTAGGTTGAAGCTTGGATCGTTAGCTCCAGTGCGAGTAAAGACAACTTCAGCATTGTCGTTAGACGTTGCGCCTAGCCAAGTGTAGTACGTGTTATTTTGTAGCCAGCTTACCAGTGCTGTGCCCTTCACTTCACCACTTGCTACGTTCCATAAGTGTTGATAACCGAAGTCGCTGCCTAGTGTGTTTAACTCTTTGTTCGTTTGGTATTCGAAGTTAGTGCGAACTATTTGACCTTCATATTGATGAGAGTAATCAAATTGGTGCTCACCTTCGCCGCCCTTCTCAGAATCTAAACGGTATAGGTCTAACAATAACGGAGATTCAAGCTCTTCAAGGTTTAACATGAACACGCTGCGTTGCATGTCAAAACCTTGGTAGTGATCGTTAGCAAATGCACTCATGCCGTTGATTTTCTCGTCTTCTACTTTAAAGAAGTGAGGCAAGCCGTGTACTGAGTCTGCACGCTCAACGTCAAAGTTATTCTGACATTTTTCATCAATGGTTACTGCATTATGAGCAATCGTTTGACGTGCGTAAGATTTGTTTTCATCTAGGTAACGACCGCCGAATTTTGGCTCAACGTTCACCCAACGGCAGAAGCCGTATTCACGTAGTACTTCTTGACCGCGGTTGAAGAAAGAAATACCCAGCGTATCGAAGTTGCCGTGACCCATGCCGTGTTGGCCGTAGTTCATCACTAACTGAGAAACGTCGCCTTTCTTATCCTGCATGCGGATAAAACCTTGCGCGCCGTTGTGACCTTCAGGGCCTTCGTTCAATTCAACACTTGGCCAGAAAGGCATGCCGATTTCTTTTTCAGCAGAAGCCGCTTCGTATGCTTTAGATAACTCAAGACCACATGGGTGCATCCATACTGCGTCTTGAATCTTCGCCATACCAAGAATGTTTTGGTCAACACCCTCAGCTGAAGAGTAGTGCTTACTGTAAACACTGACTGCAACCTGAACACCCATGTCTGTGATGCCCATTGTACGAGAAGCATCATTCAGAGCCGGGAACTCACCGTTCGGATAAGCCGTCGCAAGCATGGCTTGTACCGTGTTACCAATCACGCCGCCTTTGTAGTTGTAAATATCAACTTCAGGCATATGACGGTGAATGACTTCAGCGAAAACACATGTTGGGCGAATCGCGTAACGGTGGTAGTAAGGACCTTCCATGTAGTAACCAGAAGGTGCAAACAATTGAGAAATTTGCGCTAGGAAACCGCCCGTATCGTTGCGGTCGATGCCGTAAACCGACATTTCAAGGTACTCACGCTTACCTAAAGCAAGACCACAAATACCGACTGCAGCTACTGCCCAAATACCGTGGTTGTGAATTCGGTCGAAGTCGTGTGCGTATTTAACCGTAAACATTTCTAGCATTGGTTCGAAAATGCGAGACTCAATGTTGTCACGTTGCTCTTGTGTCAGGGTTGAAGCAATACAAGAGTAAGCTAAGCTTGAGAACATTAACCAGCAGTGTTCGTTCAGGATTTGGTGGAACAAACGGCCTGTTGGGTTGGTATTTTTCTGTACGTGGTAATCAAACGTTAGATATTTGTCTGCGTATTCTTCTAGTAATTCTGTAACGAAGTCAGCGTACTTTTGCTCTTTAGTGATCAAGAACATGCGACCAGCTAAGTTCATGTACGTGTAATTTTGCTTATGGCGGTTATGCTCGTAACCACCCGCTTCTCCGTGACCAGGAACATCAATAGGTAAGCGCATGAACGCCTCTAGGTCTTTCGCGTTCACAGCAATGGTTTTGCCCATTAAGCTCGAACGGCCCACTTCAAGGTGAAGTTGCTCTATTTCTGCTTCAGTCAACAATACTGGTTTAGTCGTCATATTCTTTGTCACCCTCAATAAAGAGTTTATCGGTTTAAACTTTGATTAAATTTTCAAACTCCACATAAAGTAATACAATATGAACTTTAATCATACCTATTCGTCATGGAATGATGAGCAGAATCACACAATTAACCATAAGCCATTGATGTAAATGGTAAATACCAAACACCAGGCATTTGCTAAGTTATTGATTTATTTACGCTATATAAAGTATTGCTTGATCAATATCACACAACTCTAGATATATTGTATTACAATTAATCTCATTCCCTTATTATGAATGCAAGTTAAGTAACACTTAAAAGATTTAAACAGATTAGGAGACACACAATGAACTCTTTCTTTATGCTAGATGAAAATCCATGGGAAGAATTGGGCGGCGGTATTAAGCGTAAAATCGTTGCTTATACTGATGATCTAATGGCTGTACACCTTTGTTTTGATAAGGGTGCGATTGGCCATCCTCACACACACGAAATTCATGACCAAATCGGTTATGTTGTTCGCGGTAGCTTTGAAGCTGAGATTGAAGGCGAGAAGAGAGTACTTAAAGAAGGCGACGCTTACTTCGCTCGTAAACACATGATGCACGGCGCCGTTGCACTAGAGCAAGACAGCATCCTTCTAGATATCTTCAACCCTGCGCGTGAAGACTTCCTAAAATAATGAATAGCGCAACCTCAGTTGCTAAGGTAAGCATATGAAATCATTAAACATCGCGGTCATTGGCGAGTGCATGGTTGAGCTACAAAAGAAACAAGACGGGCTTAAGCAAAGTTTTGGTGGCGATACACTAAATACGGCGCTTTACCTGTCACGCTTAACAAAAGAGCATGGTATCCAAACAAGCTATGTAACCGCGCTAGGCACTGACCCATTCAGTACTGACATGCTAGAAAAGTGGCAAGCTGAAGGTATTGATACAAGCTTAGTGGCTCAGCTCGATCACAAACAACCAGGGCTTTATTACATCGAGACCGATGACACTGGTGAGCGTAGCTTCCACTACTGGCGTAGTGATGCTGCAGCGAAGTTCATGTTTGATCAGCAAGACACGCCTGCTCTACTTGATAAGCTATTCTCTTTTGACGCGGTTTACCTAAGCGGTATTACACTTGCTATCTTGACAGAGAACGGACGCACGCAGCTATTCAACTTCTTAGACAAATTCAAAGCTCAAGGCGGCCAAGTATTCTTCGACAATAACTACCGTCCAAAACTTTGGGAAAGCCAACAAGAAGCGATTTCTTGGTACTTGAAAATGCTTAAGTACACCGATACAGCGCTACTTACGTTCGATGACGAGCAAGAGCTGTATGGCGACGAAAGCATTGAACAGTGTATTGCACGTACGTCTGAGTCTGGTGTGAAAGAAATCATCATTAAGCGTGGCGCGAAAGACTGCCTAGTGGTTGAAAGCCAAAGCGCTCAGTACGTTGCACCCTACCCAGTAGACAACATTGTTGATACGACAGCCGCTGGCGACTCGTTCAGTGCAGGCTTCTTAGCTAAACGCTTGAGCGGTGGCAATGCGCGTGACGCAGCATTAGCAGGCCACATTGTGGCAGGGACCGTGATTCAGCATCCAGGTGCTATCATTCCTGTAGATGCGACGCCTGATTTGTCTCTATAATTGCGCACTTTAACTATTAATCAAGGGTTTGCTTAGTTGAAAGCAGACCCATTATTAACGTGAGAAAGAATTCATGACTACATTAAATGAACAACTAGCAAACCTAAAAGTAATCCCTGTAATCGCTATCAACCGTGCTGAAGATGCCATCCCCCTAGGCAAAGCACTGGTTGAAAACGGCATGCCATGTGCAGAAATCACACTACGTACAGAATGTGCAATCGAAGCGATTCGCATCATGCGTAAAGAGTTCCCTGACATGCTAATCGGTTCAGGTACTGTACTGACTAACGAGCAAGTTGACGCATCTATTGAAGCTGGCGTTGATTTCATCGTAAGCCCAGGTTTCAACCCGCGCACTGTTCAATACTGTATCGATAAAGGCGTTGCTATTGTACCGGGTGTTAATAACCCGAGCCTAGTTGAGCAAGCAATGGAAATGGGCCTTCGCACGTTGAAGTTCTTCCCTGCTGCGCCTTCTGGCGGTACTGGTATGCTTAAAGCACTAACCGCTGTTTATCCTGTTAAATTCATGCCTACTGGCGGCGTAAGCTTGAAGAATGTTGATGAATACCTATCGATCCCTTCTGTACTTGCATGTGGCGGTACTTGGATGGTTCCAACTAACCTTATCGACGAAGGTAAGTGGGACGAACTAGGCAAGCTTGTTCGTGACGCAGTTGATCACGTTAACGCTTAATCTATTTTAGATTTCGTAATCAAGCCTCACTTCGGTGGGGCTTTTTGTTATCTGCCGATTATTACGCAGACTAACAGAAAATAGCAAAGTGAAAACAATAAGCTACACTTATGTACCCGTGAAAAAGTTTTCATTATTGATGTCCAAATTAACGTGAATGTCGTCGCACAACACACCAATTTGTAGCACATTTGTTACGGTTATAACTAAAATCCTATACATACCTACTCTCATAAGCACATCACCTATATTGTAATACATACGAACCATTAAAAGGTTATTTGCCTTTAACCTTTTACAAATTAAACAACCAACTAAAGCCTTAAAAAACAATCAGTTAAAAAAACAAACAGCAAGCCAAAAAAAATCAATGCGACCTAGATCATACTAAAGACATATTGTAGTACAAATAAACCTTTGAACGCGTTAATCTAAGCCCAGTTAATTATGATATTTAAAAGGCTGAAAAGATGACTATCGATACTTTTGTTGTTCTCGCCTACTTCTTCTTTTTAATCGCTATTGGTTGGATGTTCCGTAAGTTCACCACGTCGACTAGTGATTACTTCAGAGGGGGCGGCAAAATGTTGTGGTGGATGGTTGGTGCAACCGCCTTCATGACACAGTTTTCAGCATGGACGTTTACAGGTGCCGCAGGACGCGCGTTCAATGACGGTTTCGTTATTGTAATCCTATTCCTAGCCAATGCTTTTGGCTACTTCATGAACTATATGTACTTCGCTCCAAAGTTCCGCCAACTTCGTGTAGTAACGGCGATCGAAGCCATTCGTCAACGCTTTGGTAAAACGTCTGAACAGTTCTTCACATGGGCAGGTATGCCTGACAGTCTTATCTCTGCAGGTATCTGGCTAAACGGTCTCGCTATCTTCGTAGCTGCTGTATTCAACATCCCAATGGAAGCAACCATTGTGGTAACGGGTATGGTTCTAGTATTGATGGCAGTAACAGGCGGCTCTTGGGCGGTTGTTGCTTCTGACTTCATGCAAATGCTTGTAATCATGGCCGTGACAATCACTTGTGCGGTTGCGGCTTACTTCCACGGTGGTGGCTTAACTAACATCGTTGCTAACTTCGACGGCGACTTCATGTTAGGTAATAACCTAAACTACATGAGCATCTTCGTTCTTTGGGTTGTATTCATCTTCGTGAAGCAGTTCGGTGTAATGAACAACAGCATCAACGCTTACCGTTACCTATGTGCGAAAGACAGTGAAAACGCACGTAAAGCGGCAGGCCTAGCATGTATCCTTATGGTTGTTGGTCCACTAATTTGGTTCCTACCACCATGGTACGTAAGTGCATTCATGCCTGAGTTCGCATTAGAGTACGCTTCAATGGGTGATAAAGCGGGTGATGCTGCTTACCTAGCATTCGTACAGAACGTAATGCCAGCAGGTATGGTTGGTCTTCTTATGTCAGCAATGTTCGCTGCAACGATGTCTTCTATGGATTCAGGTTTGAACCGTAATGCTGGTATCTTTGTAATGAACTTCTACAGCCCGATTCTTCGTCAAAATGCGACTCAGAAAGAGCTGGTTATTGTAAGTAAGCTAACGACTATTATGATGGGTGTTATCATCATCGCGATTGGCTTATTCATTAACTCTCTACGTCACTTGAGCTTGTTCGATATCGTAATGAACGTAGGTGCGTTAATTGGCTTCCCAATGCTTATCCCTGTACTACTTGGTATGTGGATTCGTAAGACGCCTGACTGGGCTGGTTGGTCTACTCTCGTGGTTGGTGGTTTCGTTTCTTACATCTTCGGTATCTCGCTTCAAGCAGAAGACATCGAGCACCTATTCGGTATGGAAACAGCGCTTACTGGCCGTGAATGGAGCGACTTGAAAGTAGGTCTTAGCTTAGCTGCTCACGTAGTGTTTACTGGTGGTTACTTCATGCTAACTTCTCGCTTCTACAAAGGCCTATCGCCTGAACGTGAGAAAGAAGTTGACCAACTATTCACTAACTGGAACACACCATTAGTAGCGGAAGGTGAAGAGCAACAAAACCTAGATACTAAACAGCGTTCAATGCTTGGTAAGCTTATCAGCACAGCAGGTTTCGGTATCCTAGCAATGGCTCTGATTCCAAACGAACCAACAGGACGCTTGTTGTTCCTACTATGTGGTTCGATGGTACTAACCGTTGGTATCCTACTGGTTAATGCGGCCAAAAACCCTGCAAAAAAGCTAAATGATGGAGCGATTCTCAAATAGTATAGAGAAAGAACACTATTCGCTTAGCTGATATAACACATAAAATAATGCCCATGCTTTCCCTCGACAGCATGGGCTTTTTGTTGTTTTATCGAGGCTATTGGTTTATCGGGGCTCATTTAGCAAGATTTAATAACAAATAGGCCAGCATTGCTGGCCTATTTCGTTATGGTTTAGTTATTCACTTCTAATCACTAGCGCTTATCAATTGAGCGTTAACCGTGAGTCATAACATTCTGCTGTACTAGCGCATCCAGAATATCAGAAGGCATGGTGCCATTTAACGTCAGCTGAGGAACAAGATCTTCAACCACAATCACTTGTTCTGTCGTGCCTAAGCCATCAGGGTTAATCGTAAGCTCAATATCATCCCCGTCGACCTTCGCATCAATGTGTTGCAGCAGTGTTGTTATATCTGGTGAGGCACTTTTCAGCTCAGGTAACACTTCTCTTAGATCGAGTTGGTCTCCTTCAGATAGGCTAAAGTCGGTAATCGTATCTTCGACACCATCTTCGATGTTGAACCATACAAACGAATCCATACCGTCGCCACCAGTCAGAATATCGGAACCGCCTCCACCGATGAGAGTGTCGTTACCATCACCGCCAACTAACGTATCGTCACCCGAACCTCCTTCCAGACGATCATTTCCAGATCCCGCTGTCAGGTCGATATTGCCAGCCCCTGCCAATAACTGAACATCGTCGGTTTCTGTAGCTAAATCGATATCAACACCGTTAGACACAATGTTCAAGTTGAGGTCTATCGAAGCCGATGTTGCAGTATCGCTGTTATCTAGCTCTTCTGAAACCGCCTCCACTTTGAGTGTGTAGCTTCCCGGCGTATCAGAAAGCCCGACCACTTTCACAGTGTCAATCGCATCCGCCGTGGCAATCCAAACTCCACCACCGACATCAGTCACTGAACCCACATCACTCGTAATTTGAGCACCAACAGGCACATCACTGATACGTAGCGTTAGCTCTTCCGTAATATCGGTCAAGGCAGCAATAATACCAACCAAAGGAACGCCGCTAGCGCTTACTGACTGGTTAGCGGTGATATTTCTGACGTAGTTAGACGCAGTATCAATCGACAAGGTCGGCGCATTCGCCACAGGAGTCACTGCTATATCATAGATAACTGGCGTGGTTTCAATGACGATACCAGAAGGGTTTCCGCTATCTTTCGCGATGACTTCCAAGCCAATGCTATTGGTTGGAGACAGGCTCGCATCCAGATAAACACCCGCAGGGCTAGTCGGTGTGTCAATTAATGCATTTAGGTCGCTCAACGTACCTACTAAGATAACCGAACCTGTGTTGTTGCCATTCACCATCACAGTTGTCACGGCAGGCAGCGACACATTTAACGTTCCGTAATCCACCGTCAAAGTGACCGTCATCAAGTCATTAGAAAATGAATCAACATAATCAGGATCACTGACATTGATGCCACTCAGCAGCTGACCCGATTCTTCATCAATAAAATCAGTGACATTGTCACCATTAACAACAGGTGTATCGTTAACACCTTGTACCACAACGCTGATTTCCGCGGTATCCGTTAAGAAATCATTTGAGCCATTGGTTGTACCGTTATCTTCTACGGTATAGGTGAATGTAACATCGCCATTGTAATCATCAGCTGCCGTGAATACCCAGTATGGGCCATTAATCGAATTGTCATCCGCCCCACCAACGTTCTCAAACTTCTGAATTTGCCCCTGACCTTGATCGATTTCGACCTTAGTTACCGTAATGGCATGCCCCTCAGGGTCTGTCGTCGCTGTAATCAGGTCTTCAGCTTTGATGATTAGCTGACCTTCTTCAAGCATGGTGCCCAAATCAATATCGGTTGCCACTGGTTGGTCGTTAACTTCTGTAACTACAAGGCTGATTTCCGCACTGCCCACTTTGAAGTCCGGCGAACCGTCGGTTGTACCATCATCGATAATGGAGTAATTGAATTTGACGTCTCCATTATAATCATCAGCTGCCGTGAACACCCAGTATGGGCCATTAATCGAATTGTCATCCGCCCCAGCAATGTTCTCAAACCTCTGAAGCTGACCTTGACCTTGATTTTGAGTAAGGCTGATATCTGTTACGGTAAGGTTATGATTTTCGATATCAGAGCTTGCCGTAATCAAGTCACCCTCAACAATCACGATTTGGCCATCTTCCGGAATCGAGCCCAAATCAACATTGGCCGCTATCGGAGCATCATTATATTCCGTCACTTTAATAGTGAAGGTAGTTTGATTCGTTTGAGCGGTATTCGGATCACCCGCATCAATCAAACCGTTATTACCACCGTCATCGATCGTAGCATTAATGGTCACTAACCCACCCTGATTGAGATAGTTCTGATCCGGGTCCGGTTTGAACGTAACCTCGCCATTAGTTAGCGCTGCATTGATGTCAGCTTCTTTACCTGTCATGACAAGTGAGCCATCAGCCTGCAATACAAATGTCACACCATTGGATTGAGTGCTTGGGAGTACAAACTCGCCCTGTGCACCCGGCAGTGTTTGGTCAACTTTTAGCGTCAGTACATACGGTGCATCTGGATTATCAAAGTTTGCGTCGATATCGTAAATACTAAAGTTGTTGATTGCCACGCCAGTAGAGTCTTCTGTCGTTTCAAGGTTAGTCACATTGACAAAGGTCGGTTGATCGTTGATAGGATCAATCACTAAATCAACATTGAAACTCGTTGGTGTGCCTAAATGCTCCGTGTTATCAGCATCTGTATCCACAGAACGAACGGTAATCTGCAGTGGACCATTAATACCCAAAGCATTACCTGTATCACTATTATGTTCGCCAGAGTTAAATACGATCTTATCTAGCGACTGAGCTGGAACATCGAGAGTCCAGAGCTGTGTAGTTGAGTCATAACTACCCAAGGTCGTTCCGTCAGGGTAGTAGATATAAGCACCTTGAGGAACACCTGCCACTTCGACTCGAAGGGTTTCAGGTGCATTTTCGGTATACGTTCCGTTTCCTGAGGCCGACAACTCTTTATCTAAAATAGTCGCATTGATTTCAATATCAATGTTTTGGCCTTCGTTACCCGCTATAGAACCCGTCGGGTCGGTATCAACATCATCGCCAACAGGCACCACATGCAGTTTGAAGCTTGGCAAGTTTGCAGCCGCAGTTGGTACACCAAGTAGCGACTCTTGAGTGAATACTTCAACGCCAAATTCAGCAGTACCACTGAAGTTTTTCGGTGGTAAAATCGAAATTTCACTTAAGTCGAATGAAAGCCCAGAAGCTTGAGGCAATTGAACACTCCACTCACCGCCACCGTTGTTTTTCACAGTGTAAGCAGAGCCAGTATCTACACGCATCTGGAAGCCATCAGGTACATCGGTGAACTTAATCGATACAAACTGTTCTGATCCATCAAGGTCAGTCAGAGCAATCGATACTGGTCCTGTACCTGACAAGGAAATAAGCTGGTCTTCGTTGCCGGTAATCTCAATTACATCAGGATCACTACCCGGCCCAGAGACAAGTACATCATCAACAACCGGAACAACATCAAAACGAACACTTGTATTGAAGGTATCGGAGTCGGTTGCAGTGCCTACCGGAAAAGCAGAGTCATTGTAGGTTGCGGTATCTGTAACTGTACCACTTACATTAATCTGCACTTGATTAATATCATTTCCAGTTGGGTAGTTTTCTATCGCCCTAAAGAGGACATTATCGAGCGCCCCCGCCGCGATTTCAGCTTGATTAAACGTGACTGAGGTACCAAGTGAAGTGCCCGTATTGTCATAGAATGCCCCTATCGAAGGGTCATCCAACGTCAAAGTAATGGATGTAAACGCCTCTTGCCCCCCTTCGACGCCTGATACCTGATCCGAAATAGTCGAATTGAAGTCGAGTTGAATGTAGGTGTCTTCGTAACCCTCCGGATCTTGTCCAGCCTGACCGTCGTTATCAACAGGATTAAAGGCATCATCAAGCGAACCGACGACATTCACCTCAATCGTAGGGTCCGTCTCTGCATCTGGCGCGACTTTGATGACGACGTCGGTAACTAACGTTTTCTCATCACCAGAGAGCGTATCTTTGGTCACTATGGTTAGTGGTAATCTAAAGTCACCAGAGTAGTCTGCCGGCAAGTTAAGTAACAGCCCTGAGAAATCAGTTGGAACGCCCTGTTCAACGGTTGTTTCGAATACATATTTTCCATTAACAAAATCGACTTCACTGCTTCCCGCTAAACTAATTGGGAAAGTGCCTCCTGGGTTAATGGTCACGGAGTCATCAATGATAATGGTCACTTGGTCTACCGAAGCGTCTTCTCCAGAGAAAGTGATCAAACTATCTAGCGCAGCTCCCAAATCTAGCTGTGTGTCCTCGATGGCATCGACAACACTGTTTGGTGTCATCGTAATATCTGCTGCGACCTCACCTCCCCCGACAAGTACTTCTGGGAATGACAATGTCACTTCGCCTTCCCGCACAACGGCAGGTGAAGACTCAGTCTCAGCACCATCACCGCGATCGACCACCGTACTAAAAATAGTCATCTTGATGTCATTGAATGCGTCTGGAAGATTAGAAATAGGAGGAAAACCAAGACCATTAGGTGCACTGATGCTAAATAAGTCCTCATTGGTCACAACCCAACGACCATCGCCTTCATAAGCCGCGCCAATAACGAGTAATTGATTCAATACGTCATCTGATAATGGAGTCTTATTCGTGTCATTATTCGTTAATTGAATAACCAGTTGGTCGACTTCCTCAATAGCAGATGATGCATCGGTTTCTTGATATCGAATAACAAATTCATCCGTGGCGGACGGATTGTCGCTGTTGGTTGTAAACTTGAGTACACCAGTCAAAGGATCGGCGCTCACCGTACCCAAAGAACCAGTTCCAGCCACGTCGTCGACGATAAGCTGATTATCGATGCCATCATGAGTCTCAACAACGGGTCTTACGATAACATTGATCGTACCTTTAACCGTCGCAGTCGCAATACCCTCACCAGGGTTAGAAGAGTCCACATATTCGTGATCACGCTCCTCAACGTCTACCTCTGTCGTCAATGTGAAATCAACGCTAGAGTCCGTTGGCGGAGTCATTTGAATAAAGTTATTCGCTAGTGCAATTTGGGTAAATTGTTCCGGCGTTTGATTCGCGTCTTTAGGGGTAATCGTTAACGTACCCGCACCATCATTCACAACAGTCACATCACCATTTACGGTGGGTGTGACACCCGGTGGAATACCGAAAATCTTAATTGAAGTGAAATGCTCATCTGAGTCGATATAGTCAACGCCTTCAGGGTGCCAATCGATGTTGATAGCCGTATCTTCGTTCCCGTTTGTGACGTTGTTGTAGGTTGTTGAGGTATCGATGATAGGCTCAACCAACACTCGAATTTCTTGATCAAAAGAAAGTGTGTGACCGTCGTTTTCCGTTACGATCACTTTGCCTTGAATGTGGATATTCTCGGTCGAAGAGTCGACAGGTCGAATACGAATACCTGACGTTGTACCCGCCTCCGTAATATTAGCTTCGTAGATAGGTTTTGATAAATCAGGGCTACCACCCGGTCCGGTTTCGTAACCCACAAAGTTAAGATCAATAACCGTACCGTCACCATCCTCGATTATAACGCCATCAGGAATACCCGATAAGATGACCGTTATTGATTCGGAACCATCGTCCGGTAATGGTGTAGTGCCAGTGTCAGGCTTTCTCTCACCCGACAATACCGTGAAGTCAAGCAGAGCAAAGCTGTCGCCGTTTTGACTCTCTTGAATCGTCGTTTGAACACCGCTTGCAGTACCATCTGTAATTGCGGTCCAATCGGTATCATTCGTCCCACCATAAGGTGTGTCAGCAACTCCTTTCACTTCAACGTTAACCGTTTTAGTACCGAGTATTTCTACATCGACTTGTTGTGGGTTGGTTGACAGGTTTGCAGTGTCCTTCACTACACCTGTAACATCAAAAGTGAAATCCACATTGCTGTGTTTAGTTGGAACCACCTCAACGTTAGCCAAATCGGAATACGCTATTTCGTGGTAATTGGTACCACTGACAATAGGAACCACCGTGGTTGTACCTACAAAGTAAAGCACTGCGCCTTCTGTAATATTGCTGATACGAACAAACAGTTCTTCAGAGCCATCCGTATCGACCGACCCTGTCATGGTGATGACTTCGTCTAGCGTGAATGCATCTTTGTTATCCAAAGGCCCAAGGTAGTCGGGATTATCAATATTGTCTTCGTTGATTTGAATGCGATTTACACTGAACCTTCCAGGGTCAGCGTCAGCAGTGACATCAATAATGATGTTTTGCTCTACAGAACGGGCCTCAGTTTTATCATTTGCTCCGCCGTTGGCAGTATCTTCATAAGGATTCAGTGTTTCTTCTGTAACCGCTGTTGCTTTGAATTTAATCTGACCCGAGAAATTATCAATAGGGTTAACCACGGTGGTGTTAATGTCTTCTGCTGCTATTTTATATACACCATCCGCCGTCAGAGTAAGCACATTGCCGTCTTTATCAAGAAGCTCAAACTTCCCGTCGCCTTCGATAACTTCTAACTCATAGGTGATCGTTTCAGTTTGAGTGTTATCTTGTGATTCTGCATTCAGCTGTAGTGTGACATTGTCTTCATCTTCGTTGACTTGATACTGATAAGTGCTATTACCATCATCCCAAGTAGCAATATCCGCTACCGCTTCAATCTCGATTTTGAAGCTTGAGTTTACTTTGTGGTCAAGAGTGCCTCCATTATCGATCTCCAATTGATAGCGGATCTCAACACCATTACTATCTGAACCATAGTTTTGGTCAGGGACAAAGAACAGGTTATCGATAGTCGCAATAGTTTGTCTGACTTCACTCGGGTTTAATGCAAAGCTTTGTTGCATTTGAGGCGGTCCAAATAATATTTGACCGTTAGTTTCAGGCGTTAACTTGTGATACTCACCACCCTCAAAGTAATAGAACGTGCCTCTATGGTTACTGTTTTTTATAATCAGTTGACCGATAGACTCGCTGTTATCCCTGTCATTCAGGTTAACCTGAAGCGCAACTTGAGCTGGTGCATTAGGTAAACCGCTTTGGTTGTCTTGTATATTTTCAAGAATCGGAGCATCACCTGCAGCATATGGTATTGTTGAGTCTCTACCCGCATCCTCAAAGGTGGTCACTGTCAGCGCGATCTTCGACGAATTCCTATCCGTAATAGTGATGTCCAAGGGTGTCGATGACGTATCTGAATCGCCATCCTTCGCTGTTACATTAATAGAGAAATTAATTTCATCACCAACATGCTCTAAGTAATTATTGGCTCTAAACTCAATCTCACCATTTGAGTTTATTTTCAGTCGACCCAGCTCTCGAGGATCAACAGCGCCATTGATCTGCTCATATACTCGTACCTCTTGAGTACCACTATTTAAATCGAAGTCACTACTGTAAGACCCACTGTTCCCTGAACGGAAAACAATTCCACTTCCGTCAAATGCTTCAATTTTGCTCAGTTCCGCGCCATCGGCACCGACATCTGTAGAATCAGCAAACATATCGACTATAGAGCCGCGATAACCCTGACCTTCAACACGAGTAATCGATTGTGTTGTCACTAATGGAATATCATCAGTGACTGTTATTTTGAGATCAATCGCATTCGATTGGTCTTGATCAAAATCTTCAGCAACGATTGAGAAATCAAGATCTATCGCGTTCTCGTTTGCACCGTCAGGGTGCTTCAGTGGTTTAAACAATTCAAACTGATAACTGTTATCAGAGGTATCGAAAACAATCTCAAACACGGCTTCATTGCTGGTTGCAGTTTGAGCAACATAGGTGAATGTTGTGCCGTTTTGTGAAACAGCTAGCCACTCTAAGCTTTCTCCATCGGAGGTTAAACCGCTCAAGACTAAATCTTCATCAACCAGTTCATACTTCACAACGCCATCGGCACCTTCATCGACGGTGAACAGTCCATTGATAATGGTGTCTTCAGATTGATCCGAACCTATGCCTGAAAGGTCGTCTTCATCGACAACCGTTTCGCCCGTCGGCGGCGTCATTACTGGAACATCATCAATGACTTGAATTGGTAGTTGATACTGGTTGGAGTCATCGCCATCACCGTCTACCGCCACAACATTAAATGGTATGGTTAGGTCATTTGATCCAGTAGCGTGATTTAGAGGGCCAAGTAAAGTGAATGTGTATGACCCATCGTTACCCAGTGCAAGAGTAAAAATCGGAGTCCCGCTTGTGGTCGCACCTTGGTAGGTAGTTGTGTTCGCAGCCCCAGTGACCTCAGTGATCGAAATCGCTTCATTGCCTGATGTCAGAGTAGTTTCTAGAGTGGCTACGTTACGCAGTTCGTAAACCTCTACTTGGTCTGCACCTTCTGTGGTCACAAACGAGCCTGTCGCTTGAGCCACAACAGAGCCTAAATCATCTTCATCAACAACAAACGTACTCGCAACTGTTGTATCCGTAATGACGGGTACATCATCAGTAATAGTCACCGTAAGAGGCTTAATTACTGAATCCGTATTGTCTTGGTCGACCGCAATAACTGGCAAAGTGAAGATTTGAACGTTATTACCTTGCACAGGCAGGTGATCTAACTCTTCTAACAATGTGAAGGTATATTGACCAAGCACCAAACTATCAAAAGTGATGGTGAAAATGTCCGTTTGGACACCACCGTTTTCTACGAAGCCAATATAATTGTCGCTGTTTAGAGGATCTTCTTTTAGCTTAACAACCAGACCATCCGATTTTAGGTCCCCAGTTGTGTTGAACTGCGCAGTATCAATACGGAAGTGGTTCACATCATCACTACCAGATGTAAACGTCATTGTTCCGGTTTGAGTGACCGTTATGCTCGGAGAGGTGCCATCAAGCAGGTTTGCTTCAGCCAAAGCGACTGGTGGTATGTTATCAATAACAGGTGGAGCACCATCTGAAATAGTAAGCGTAACGGTCGACGTGACTTCGTCACCATCTTTATCTTCAGACGTGACCGTAATCGTCTTAACAATATCGCCCCCTGAATGATTGAGGTTGCGATTAGGTTCGAAACGGACATCACCTTCCAGAGTGATATACAGTTTACCTTCAGCAACAGGGAAAACCTGCTCTCCAGTTGTCCCCTGAATTAACGTGTACACGTTGTTATCGTAAGTAAACTGGGTAATCGTTGCCCCGTCGGCACTTTGGTTTGGCATCACATCAACAGTGCCTGTCGTGACAACACCAGCGGCTAAATCTGCAACCGTTGGTTCCGTAATGCTCAGCGTTTGATTTTGCATGCCTTGAACGTCATCGCTGACCGTTACTTTCAATGGCGACATCAATGAGTCATCACCATCGCGGTCTACCGCATAAACGGGCAGTTCAAAGCTCAAGTCATTATTTGCTTGGCCATCAGCATGATCCAATGCTTCAAGTAGCGTAAAGGTGTATTCACCCACCGTGCTAGTAGAGAAGCTAATAGTAAAGACCGGAACTTCTGGGGTGGCTCCGTCTTTCACAAAGCCGATGTACCCCCCAGTCGTGTTTGGATCCGCTTTAAGCTCAACGACCAACCCATTCGATTTGAGCAAACCATTAGTATTAAATTGGTTCGGTTCAATGCGGAAACTGGTGACATTATCACTTTGATTGGTGAACTGAATTGTCTCAGTTTGACTCACAGGCACGGTGCTTGCTGCCGAGCCATCGGTTAGATTGGATTCTGATAGCGTGACGCTAGGAATAGTATTGATGATTGGAATATCACCATCGGTGATGGTCAAAGTCACGGTGG
>NZ_JBFSPI010000093.1:0-19590 GCF_041464685.1 Vibrio sp. 10N.237.312.B06 | reverse complement strand
CCCAGCCAAATATCCGTTCAGGTTCAAGCAATAATGCTTATCCGAACGGCATTAAGTCTCAAAGACTGGCCTTTATTAATGCGCGTTGTTGACTCACTATTTGAGCTGTGGAGCAGTTCAATTAGTGAGAAATTAGAAATTCCCCCGCTGGGTCAACAATCACTTTGTCACTCATGCCTTGACGACCAAGCAGCATCATATAAGTCATATCTTGACGGTTGCTTAGCGTGATATCGATAGGCCATTCCTGACCGCCGATTTTTAGCATGGTTTCAATCACACAACGGTGTTCAACTTCGCCGTTCGATGATTTGATTCTTTTACTTGTTTTCAGTTTCGCTTTGCAGCGCACTGTCTCTTCTAGGTGGTAAACGTCTGGGTGAAGATCGAATTCAACGAAGTTCTCACCGTCTGTTTTTACACATAGTAGATTGTCTACGTGTAGAGAAGAGGTTTTAGCCCCTGTATCAACACGTGTATGTAGTCCAGTTATCCCTAACTCTGGTAAGCAAAGTGCTTCTGTATTCCCTATGATCATTTTATTGTTCATGTCATTTCCAATCATGAGTTAACGGCGTTAAATCAGCCTTTGCCACGAGTACGGTTAGCGTTTGGTTTTGCATTTTTTTCGATGAATTCGAAAATCATGTCTGCTACATCTTTGCCCGTCGCTTTCTCAATACCTTCTAGGCCAGGAGAAGAGTTAACTTCCATTACAACAGGGCCATTCTTAGATTGTAGAATATCAACACCACATAGGTTTAAACCCATGATTTTCGCAGCATTGATTGCTGTAGCGCGCTCTTCTTTGGTTAGTTTAACCAGTTGAGCTGTACCGCCACGGTGCAGGTTAGAGCGGAATTCACCCTCACCAGCCTGACGCTTCATCGCTGCAATTACTTTGTTGCCAACAACAAAACAACGGATGTCTGCGCCATTTGCTTCTTCAATGAACTCTTGAACCAAGATGTTCGCTTTTAGGCCCATGAATGCTTCGATAACGCTTTCTGCTGCTTTGTTTGTTTCAGCTAGAACCACACCGATACCTTGAGTACCTTCAAGAAGCTTGATAACCAGTGGCGCGCCACCTACGTTTTTGATCAAGTCTTGAATCTTGTCTGGGCGGCTAGCGAAACCTGTTTTTGGTAAGCCAATACCTTTGCGAGACAACAGTTGTAGTGACCGCAGTTTGTCGCGAGAACGACTGATTGCAACTGACTCATTGATACAAAAAGTGCCCATCATTTCGAATTGGCGAACAACCGCAGTTCCGTAAAAGGTAATGGAAGCGCCAATACGTGGAATAACAGCATCGTATTGAGGTAGCTCTTCACCCATGTAGCGAATCTTCGGATTGTTACTCGCAATATCTATATCACAGTGCAGCGTGTCGATAACATCGACCTGGTGACCACGTGCTTCTCCAGCCGCTTTTAAGCGAGAAGTAGAGTATAGATTTTCGTTGCGAGAAAGAATTGCGATACGCATGGCGTTTCCTTAGTTAATACCTGATTGGTAACTGCAAATAAATTAGTTGTTAGCTGAGCTTTCAGTTTTTCTGAGGCTCCTTGCTTGCTTCGGGGCGAACCTTAAGGCTTTTCGTTTAACTAAGAAAACGAATTAAATTTGTCGAGTCGACAACAGAAATTTATCGAATGCGTGAGCGATTGGTACAACTAGGTTGAGAGGGGGTTTGGAATGGAAAAGCGAGTTGAGACCAAACTCATATTGGGGGTAGGAGCATATTAGGTTGTACTCAACTCGCGTTAACTCGGTGCTTAAAAGTGTACTAATAACGCCAGTTACATAGCTCTATAAGTGTTCGTAGTGCTTCTCTTTCGAGCTTGCTACAGGTGCTTTTTAGCTTATTAAGATAGTATTTTCTCATGATGATTACTTCTCTTGTATTAGGCTTTGGTGGGAACTCAAAGTTCCTTGCTGACCCATTAATTATGGCCATTTAACAGGAAGTAATAAACAGACTGTTTTTTGGTAAGTTGTTCCTGTTTTTGTCTTTTATCGTCACTTAAAGACAAATGTGTTTTATAATCGGCTTTATGAGGAAGGGTTGTTTCTAAAAGGTTCATTATTTGTCTGATCTAAACATGATGCGTTACTACACTCGGCTGGATTCGTTCGAGCCAAACATCTCACATTCGGTGACTTTGACTGAGGTGGCAGACAAGCTGTTTACCAGTTTGCGCCATGCACGAACCTTACTCGGCAAGATGCATCAAGCTGAATGGGTGGTGTGGGAGCCAAAAGTCGGCAGGAATCAACGTTCTAACCTGACATTGCGCTTTAGCAATCAACAACTGACTCAACATGTTGCCAGCAAGCTGATAGAGCAGGGTAAGTACGAAAAAGCGCTCTCTATTTTGGATGATGACCGCGCAGTGTTTGGCTCTCTTCTCCAAGAAACATCCGGTGCGACGATGCGCGAAGGGTTACTGCACGTCCAATTAACCTACAAACGTAAGTTCGAAGACCTGTTTCCGCATCATATTCATCGTAGTAGTGAGCGATTTTTGATCAGGCAAGTGTTCAGTTGTTTAGTGACTTGTAATGGCAAAGGCGAGTTGAAGCCTGAACTGGCGCATCATTGGCAATATGATGCTGAAAAGCTCGTTTGGACTTTTTATCTGCGCCCGGGACTTACTTTCCATGACGGGCAACCTGTGGATGCTAAGCAATTAGTTTCGATGTTTTCTGCGTTGCAAACCTTACCTTTCTATCAGACAGAGCTCGCCCATGTCGCTACGGTTTACAGTGAACAGCCATTGAGGATCAGCTTTCAACTCACCAAAGCAGATACCGGCTTTGCTGGTTTACTTGCTGGCGTTAAATATTCGATTCAACCCGCAGCGCAAGTCACCCGTGAACCGTCTCCATTAAGTTCTGTGTCCCATGCTGTTATTGGAACCGGCCCATTTAAAGTGGTTGAGACCAACAATGAACGAATCAAGCTCGCCGCATTTGAGCACTATTATGGTTGTCGCTCGTTAACTGATGAGGTGACCATCTGGCAGTTTGAGGAATCAATGACGGGCACTGCTCGTTTCGATGATAGCCAAATGCACGTATCGCCTTATGAAGATTCTTCTTGCTTCCATCAGTTAGGGAAAAGCGATGCGGAACTTGTTTCAGCAGACACAGACGGCCTTCGTAGCCGAGTCGAGGATGGGTGTTTGTTTATCCTCTTCAATCAGAACTCAGCGGCTAGCCCACTAAATAATGAGCAGCGCAAATACCTTTCAGAACTGACCAACCCACAAGAGATTTTGTCTCAGTTGGAACATAACAAGGGTCTGTTTAGTGTCTCTTTAGCTCAAAATATACTGCCAAGTTGGCAGAAATTGTATCGAACGCCTTCGAAAGAGGCACAACTGCCGGAAAAGATGAGTATTGCGGTTTACGACTATTATGCGTTGTATCGATGTGCGATTTGCGTATCCGATATACTCAAACGATATGGTGTGGACGTTGAGGTGAACTCCTACAGTTTTCGAGAGTTGGCTCAGCTCTCTCAGAGTGGCGAGTTAAAGGAGGATCTGGTGCTGTGTAACCTAAATCTCGATGACAATGCCCCGTCTTCGCTGTTTTCGTGGATGATGAATGATCCTGTTTTGCACTCTGCTTTAGGAGAGATGAACAGTGACTGGCTCAAGCAGCGCTTGGATAGTCATAAAGCATCCGTGGAACTGCCTAATTACTTGGCAGAGTTAGAACCCATCGCGTCTACTCTGATCTCAGATTATTGGTTAGTGCCTATGTTCCATCACTTACAGACCGTTCGTTTCCAAGGGATTCTGAAAAACGTAGCCATCACCAACTGGGGATGGCCAGATTTCAAGAATGTATGGTCTGCTGATTAACCTTTCTTACTAGCTAAATAACTAAGTTAACTCGTTGCCAAAGTTGGTTTTTCCAAAATCGACTTTGACACGCTTACGTCTAGATAAATTAAAAATTACACTCATTGGTTTACTTTTTGGTTTTGACATGTAAACTAGTCGGTGTAGTTTATGTGTTGGGCTTATCTCAACCGATGAAGAGATACCAATGAAAAAATATCTATTACCGATTTTAGGAGTACTTGCCGTGGTCGCTATCGTAAGCACAGGTTCACAATCAAACGACAATCTAGATAAGCTTCCAAAGAAGTTTGCTAACAGTGAGTTGGAATACAAATCGGGTATGTCTGATATTTTTTCAATCTTGAAAGCATACGTGACAGTGGAAAGAAACGAGCCAGGGCCGCGTGCTGCATTGCCTTTGATTCCAATGACAGCTGAGCAATTGATCGAAGAACAAGACGACGTTGCTTACCGCTTAGGTCACTCCAGTGTGATGATGAAACTGGATGGGAAGCTAGTGATGACTGACCCTGTGTTCAGTGATCGTGCATCACCCGTGCAATGGATGGGGCCAAAACGTTTTCATCCGACACCAATCACCCTGCAAGACCTACCCGATATTGATGTGGTGGTGATCAGCCACGATCACTACGACCATTTAGACAAAGGCGCTGTTAAGGTGCTCGCTGACAAAGTGGGGATGTTCTTAGTGCCATTAAGAGTGGGCGCACTATTGGAAAAGTGGGGCGTGGATAAAGAGAAGATCATTGAATTGAACTGGTGGGAATCGGCAACAGCCTCAGACATTGAGTTCACGTTAACGCCGACACAGCACTTCTCTGGACGTGGCTTGCTTGATCGTGACCAAACACTGTGGGGTAGCTGGGTTATTAACGCTTCCGACAAAAAAGTCTTCTTTAGCGGTGACTCTGGTTACTTCAAGGGCTTTAAAGAGATTGGCGACCGTTTTGGGCCGTTTGATTTAACCATGGTTGAAACGGGCGCGTATAATTCTCTTTGGGCGGATATTCATATGTTCCCAGAACAGAGTGTTCAGGCGCACATTGATCTGCAAGGTAAGGTGATGATGCCAATCCACAACAGTACCTTCGACCTTTCTATGCATGATTGGCAAGACCCAATGGAACAAGCACTGGCGATAAGCAAAGAGCGAGATGTACAAATGGTAAGCCCAGTGATGGGTGAACGTTTGGTGATTTCAGAACCAGTACCTGTTCAAGCATGGTGGAAACTGTAATTGGATACCTACCCACAAGCTATAAATTTCAGTATTATAAAGCCCTATAATTTCAGGGTGATAAGACATGCAAAGTAAGTTTAGACAAGCGGCAAAGGAGTTACTAAGCTACCGAGTTGCTGGTATGAAAGCAGCGCGAATGAGTGATCAATTTCGCCCGAACAACCTTGAAGATTCTTTACACATTCAAGCATCAATGGTTGACCTTCACCGCAGTAAAGTCGGTGGTTGGAAATGCCTGTTGCCATTGAGCGAAGAGAAGTTGATCGTTGCGCCTATTTTCGAAGATAGCGTTCAGTTTGGTTCTGAATGCGAGGCTTTTTCGGATAACGGAGTAGTTCGTATTGAACCTGAAATTGCTTTTGTCTTGGCCAAGCCTTTACCAGCAAATTCCAATGGTTACACTGAAGAGCAAGTTAATGAGGCTATCGGTTCGTGTCGCATGGCTTTAGAGCTTATTCAATCCCGCTTTGCCGATGATAGTGGCGTAGAGTTCTATGAAGTGTTGGCCGATGGCTTAGCTAATCAAGGTTTGTTTCTTGGCCCTGAGCTTAGTAAAGAGAGCGCTTTTGCAGCGGCGAACTTTGAGATTGCTATTACTCAAGATGAGAAAGTGCAAGCCTTCACTGGTAAGCACCCAAACTCACTACCACAAACTCCTATCTATTGGCTGATTAACACCATGACTCAACGCGGTGTTAGCTTCGAAGCGGGGGAGGCCATTATTACCGGGTCATATTGTGGTGTTGTTGAAGTCGAATTCGATAAACTAACGACAGTACGTTATGACGAGCTGGGCGAATATGAAGTGATATTTAAACAAAAGTTATAAAGTTTTCTGCTTACATGATCTGTTCTCGAAAGGCTATTTACTGGTTAGTAAGTAGCCTTTTCTATTATGTGATGTTCAATGATGTGCTTATTACTTTGCATTAAATTGGGCGTTTAGACGTCTAGACGTTGACAAGCCTTAAGTGTGACATTAGTCTGTTCATCTTCCTGTTCTATTGCGTTGATGTTCCATGTCCAATTCAAAAAATTCTAATGCTGTAATTGCACCTTCTGCAGTTGCGCTTATCCCTCTGATCGTGTTCCTAGCGCTGTTTATTGGCGTAGGTACGTACTTGTCACTGCAAGGCGTCGATTTTGCTTTCTATCAGCTTCCAGCTCCGATTGCGGCTTTGCCTGCAGTGATGCTAGCGTTGTTGCTAAGCAAAGATAAATTGAACCGTGCTATCGAACAGTTCTTAGGTGGAGTAGGTCACAAAGACATTATCGCAATGTGTATGATCTACCTATTGGCGGGTGCTTTTGCGGCTGTAGCTAAAGCGTCAGGCGGCGTTGACGCAACCGTAAACCTTGGGCTGTCGGCGATTCCGACAAGCATGATTTTACCGGGTATCTTCCTTATTTCTGCTTTCATTGCGACCGCAATGGGTACGTCGATGGGTACCATCGCTGCGGTTGCCCCTGTTGCGCTAGGTATTGCTGACTCAGCTGGCATGAGTATTCCTCTGACTGCTGGTGTGGTGCTAAGTGGCGCGATGTTTGGTGACAACCTTTCAATCATCTCTGATACCACGATTGCGGCGACTCGTTCACAAGGCTGTGAGATGAGAGACAAGTTTAAAGAGAACATCCGCATTGCACTTCCTGCTGCATTGATAGCGATTGTCATCTTTGCTTTCAATAGCACGGCAACTCAAGTGCCTGAAACAGGCTCAATTGAGTGGCTCAAAGTTCTGCCGTACATCACTATTCTGATTCTTGCGGTATCGGGCATGAATGTATTCGTCGTGCTGACCATTGGTATCTTGCTAGCGGGTGGCGTGAGTTTAGGTTCTATTGAGAACTACGGTATGACGGATTACGCTCAAGATATCTATGCAGGTTTTGGCAACATGCAGGAGATTTTCTTACTGTCGATGCTGATTGGTGGTTTGAGTGAGCTAATGCGTCGTCAAGGTGGATTAGCGTTCCTAACTAACCTTGTAAGCGGTCTGATTCGTGCGTTTGGTTCTTCCCACTCTAAGCAAGCGAATGGCCGTGCGAGTGAGCTAGGTATTGCTGGCTTGGTATCTATGGTGAACCTATGTACGGCAAACAATACGGTAGCAATCATTGTTTCTGGTAGTGTGGCTCGCCAATTGGCGGAAGAGAACAATGTGTCTCCACGTCGCTCAGCAAGCTTGTTGGATATTTTCTCTTGTGTGATTCAAGGCGTATTGCCTTACGGTGCGCAGGTATTGCTATTAGGTTCGGTATTTAACCTATCGCCTTTGGAAATCGTGTCTAACTCATACTACTGTTTTGCACTTGCAATCGTGGCTGTAGTCGCTGTGTTTATCAAACACCCAGCGCGCCAAGTGGCTAACGCTTAATAGCAACTGACCAAACTTAGTTATCACTGATTTTGATAATAAAGGCTCCTGACTAGGAGTCTTTATTATATATGGCGAATGAATTACCATGAGTTCAAGTTATCATCGATACTTATTGAGCTATCGACGCTATATACTCTGTTATTAAAATGGAACTTTAATGCTCGCCATTCCCCTGCCATTTGTTGCTGCTCTGTTGTTATTTATCACGGCTGTTTTGCTTCGATATCGTTACCCACAAACAAGCCAAAAACCGTTTTGGTTTATTATGTTGTGTGCGTTGATGATTACTGTCGTTGGGCTACGTTGGACGTTTGATATTGCACTGTTCCGTTTCTTACAACCGGTTCTAGGGGCAAGTGTACCGGTGGCTGCATGGCTCTGCTTTGCGGGAGTTCATAGAAGTAAACCTTTGTCTCTTTTGCATTGCTTAGGCCCAGTGGTTGTTCTGGTTGGCTCCTTTTCTTATTCGTATATTTGGGATGGAACGATTGATCTATTGTTGATCTCGTTGTACCTCGGCTATGGCTGCTTGTTGTTGAAGTCATCGTTTAACTTTCCAGAGCACGTCAGGCTGAGTGATGTATCGAATGTTTTGTATGCAGAGCGTACGGCTGGTATAGCCTTACTGTTTTCAGCTCTCGTGGATAGCATTATCTCGTATGATATTTTGCTGCTCAACGCACAACACACAGACTTGATCCTATCTATTAGCTACTTAGTTCTTATTCCTGCGATTGTTGGGACTGTGATTGTTGTCAGCACCAGTACGTCTCCGATTCAGGAACAAAACCAACAGCAGAGTGAACTGACAACACCAAGCTATTCTCCTGAAGACATTGATGTATCTGCGGTATCGTCGACAAGCTTAAAAGTCGATGAAGAAGTCCCGCAAATCGTCGCTAAGTTTGATGCATTAATGAAGGATCATCAGGTGTTCAAAGATCCTGATTTGTCCCTCAATCGAGTGGCGAGAAAGCTAGGTATCCCAGCTCGAAAAATATCGTCTGCGGTTAATCAAACTCACCACCAGAACATTTCAAAGGTGATTAACACCTATCGAATTGAGCATGCTAAGACTCTCCTGAAGCAAAGTGATGAAGCGATAACTGACATCTTTCTTAGTTCGGGCTTTCAGACCAAGTCCAATTTCAATCGAGAGTTTTCAAGGATAACTGGGCAAACTCCGAGTGAGTATCGAAGTTCGCCACAAGTGTTAGATTGAGTGTGTTTGCTTTCCGTTTATCAGTTCAGAAAACTAACAATGTCGTTTAAGAACAATTGATGCAGCCTGTCGCGTGATGTACTAACGCCATCTTTACAGATAATGCCATCGCCTGGCACTTCTTCTTCAAGTATTGGTATTGCCCCAGGTTTGCAGCTTTGAATGAAGCTGAAATGGGTAGCGCTTTCATAGACCTTATAACGTCTTAAATTAAGAGGCATGTGCTCAGCAATGTAGCCAGACTCTAATGCCTGAGGTAGATCTCCCCCAATATCGATTCCAGCTGCGAGTATTAAGGTTGGCACTGTGATGTCATTTAAGCTGCCGACTGAGAAGCTGCGAGCAAGCCCCAGATCAAGGCTAACTACACGTTGAATTCGAGGGTCTGAAAGGTCTTTATTGCTTGGCTCTTGGGCTTGGACTTTGGATAGCCCTAACTCCACAGCGAGTCCACAAATTCGTGGGTTCGGGTATACCAAACAATTAGCCTCAAAGGTTGGTCTATCCAGTTTAGCTCCAGCCAGTTGCATTACAGTCCAGCCACCTAGAGAGTGCCCGATTGCGGTAACATTTTCAGCGTTAGCAAATTGCTTCCACTGGGTTTGGGATAACAAGTAGTCCAGAATGCGTGACATATCTTGTGGTCTCTCCCACCATTTCGCTGCTTGCTTCGGGGATTGGTCGAAAGAAGTGGTTCCCGGATGGTCAGTGGCCGCTACGATGTAGCCACGACTCGCAAGTTCGGTCGCCAACCAGTTTTGGTTTCGCCAGTTTCCTCGGTAACCGTGTGATAACAGTACTACTGGAAAAGTGCCGGATTGAATCTCTCCATCTTTGATGACTTGCGTGCCGATGAAGGCTGGGTTATCGCCAATCAAGGTTGTGTCTGATGCATCTAGTGTGGGATACCAAATGGCAGTGTTTAGCGGGCGATTAGGATCGTCAGTTAAGGTGACTTGAGTGAACCCGACATCGGAAGCGATGGCTGAACTGCAAAGGAAAAGTAGGGATGTGAACAGTAAACGTGTCCATTTCATGGTTTGAACTCCAATTTAGGTGATTGGAGCCAATATGCGCTAAAGTCAGTGAATGCGAGACCTCAAACACGATCGAGGACGCCCTAAATCGTGTTTCATTACCGAATTTTCGGCTCAGTTTTAGGTTATCTACGTCTTGGACGTTTTTCTACCAACCCGTTTCGCTCTAAGCCACGTCTAACGCTGCTGCATAGCTTACCAAAGCGACGCAGCTCTTCGAAGTTAGGGCCTTGACCAATTGAAATGCTGTGTTCCCAATACATCAACTCACTGTCGACCATCTCCAGTAGTTTCTTAGAACAACCAGAGCAGTTTCCTTTCGGTCCACAGATAAACGTCTCCGACTCGTAAAGAGGGAGTTCGTTTTTAACTTCTTCAATTAGATTGAGCATTGCCGAGTTTAAGTCTGGCTTTTTGTTTGTGAGTGGTTTCAAGCTTAGTGCTTGCGAAGCGATCACGGAAGAAGTCGTTGTGTTGGGTTGTATATTCAAAGCAGCTGATGACATATCAAAGGCCTCAAGGAAAGAAGAAGAGGCGCATGCTACTCCTCACAACAAAGTGGACCTTGATGTAGTGCAATAAGCGTGGTGAATTATCCGAAAGGGGTAGGAGAAAGAGGGAGTCAGAGTCACAAATGGTTTGTGACTCTGGTTTATCTCCTAGGCTCAACGCAGAAAATAGGCTTAACGCAGAAAGTAGTCTTAACGCTTAGAATTCGGCGTCGAACTGGAACTCCATCCACTCTTTGGTGACTGGGTGGTGCAGTGCTAGCCTTTCTGCGTGTAGGTGCAGTCGGTCGGCTTTATTGCCATATAGGCCATCACCGACGATAGGCATGTTAAGGCCTTCTTCGTGTGAACAGTGAACACGCAACTGGTGCGTACGCCCTGTTTTAGGGTGCAGGTAAACCTTAGTAGTTTGCTCGTTTCGCTCAATCACTTCCCATTTGGTTTCCGCAGGCTTGCCGTGTTCGAAGCAGACAATCTGACGAGGACGGTCATACAAATCACCACGCAATGGCAGTCGAACATAACCTTCATCTTGCTCTAAAACGCCTTCTATCATTGCCACGTAACGCTTCTCAACTTCACGAGTAATGAACTGCTTCTGTAGGCTTTTGTTCGCACGTCGTGTAAGCGCAAATATTAGAATGCCAGAGGTCGCCATATCCAAGCGGTGGATAACAAATGGCCCTTCAACATCGGGATGCATTTCTTGAACACGAGTGTAGGCCGAATCTTTTATGGTTTTACCCGGTACGGATAGAAAACCTGCTGGTTTGTGTACCACAACGATGTGATCGTCTTGGAACAGGATATCGAGGTCTTTGCCTTCTGCTGGGTTCTCTAGCAATGGGTTGGGATCGACTTCCAAGCCTTTCATCATATGGCCTAAAATCGGTACACACTTACTTTGGCAAGACGCGTAGTATTTCTTGTGCTTACGGATTTCCGATTTCGGTGAACGACCCCACCAAAATTCAGCCAATGCCAGCGGTGTGTAACCGTTCAAATACGCGTATTGCAGCAGCTTGGGAGCGGCACATTCGCCAGAACCCGCTGGTGGTATCTTGTTTGGGGTGTCTTCAAAGATCTGGTTCAGATCCTCAATGTTTCCTTCCGCATTTTGGAAAGCGTATTGTGAAAACAACTTGTGTTGAAGCTGATGAGAAAGGTGTGCTCTTTGCTCTTTTAGCTCAGCTAATTGATTAGTGAAAACATCAACTTTAGCCTGCAACACTTGCAGCGTCTGTTCCCAGTTGAGTTTTAGGTATTTCTGCTGGTTCTTGTCGGCAACACTGGCTTTGTTTAGCTCGTTATTTAGCTGTTCGAAGGCTTGCTCATCAAGGTTTTCTTTACATTGTTCGCGTTGTTCTTTACGTGTTTTTCGGCCTTCTATAATTAATAAACGCTGAGCTTCAATCTCTTGTTCAGCTTGTGCTTTTTGTTGTGCCAGTTGCTCGCACAGTTCAAGGTAATCAGCGTTTGCTTGCAGCGCTTTAAATTTCGCATTCACAGCCATCATGTCGGCCGTGTCTTGATGGAAAAAGCTGTCGCTACTCAACATGTCGAATACGGGCGGAACAAAGTGATGCAGTAGGTTTTGGTCGGCGATTTTTCCAGAGAAAGCAGAGAAGTAACCAAGCTCACCTTCAGGGCTTTTCACCAGTAACACACCAAACATTTTGCCGCGACCTGCGTCAGAATCTAAGCCGAAGTCATGTTGCCAATCGGTTTGCGTTTCTAGATATTGTTGAAGCTGATGAGAGGCGATTTCACACAGTGGATGCGGTTCATAATAGAACGGGAATGTGAAACGCTCAGGCAACGAATATGACTCGATCGGCTGTTGAAAACGAGTGAAGCAATGCTCAGGAGTATGGCTGTTTTCTGAGTCGTGCGTTGGTTTTGATGAGTGCATAGTCGTATTAATACTTATATCGTGGTGATAAATGGTTGTGAGTCTACTGTGTATGTTTAAAGGTTTTAAACACAGTACAAGGCGGCGATTCTACTCTTTATCGAAAAGCGCCTCAAATAAGAAATGGTTCTATTACTGGATAGCTAAGCGAGACGGTTAACACGGAACCCATGAGTTATGGCTTGAACTTCATTAATTGATGAGTAACTTCTCGTTTTTAATCATAGAAGGTAACTTCACAAACGAAGGGTGGTAGCCTTGCCGCCCTCTTATGAAAACTAAGGTAACGTTATGATTCCACTCAATACTTCGATTGTCTCCGGTGTCGCTCTTTCAGAGATCGACGGACAAATGAAAATGCTACTAATGAAGCGTGTAAAGGGCGAGTTTTGGTGTCACGTCGCAGGCTCGATTGAAGCGGGTGAAACAGGCTGGCAGGCTATCGTGCGCGAGTTTGAAGAAGAGACCCAAATTAAAATGGAAGCTTTGTATAACGCGCAGTTTCTGGAGCAGTTTTACGAGGCTCACGTTAATGTGATTCAGCTAATCCCTCTGTTTGCGGTGCTATGCCCACCCAACCAAGCGATTGAACTGAATGACGAACATACAGAGTACCGCTGGTGCGATTTAGAGGAAGCGAAAGCACTTGCGCCGTTCCCCAACCAACATGCCGTCTACGATCATATTTGGTCGTATTTTGTCGATAAGCCAGCCAATCCGCTTTACCGAGTGAAATTGAATTAGCACTGGCTGTTTAAGATCTAGGACTTACCAAGATACGGGGTTAAAAAGGCGTTTACCTGTTCTTGGCATAACCCTACATCGACTTTCACGCCGTGCGACTCGAGTATCGCCACACCACGACCATTATTGCGAGGGTCAGGGTCTAGCATCGCCACTACTACGTGTTTTACACCTGCTTTAACCAATGTACTGGCGCAAGCGGGTGTTCTGCCAACAAATGAACATGGCTCTAAAGTTACGTAAGCGGTAACGCCTTCCATTTCTCCATCCGTTTCGCAGTCATAGCCATTCAGTGCTTCAACCTCGGCATGATTCCCACCGACCTTTTGCGTATATCCAACAGACACCACCTTATCATTTTTCACCAAAACACAACCCACAGGCGGGTTTGGTTGGCAATCGGGTAGGGCTTGGCGCGAAGCTTCAAGAGCTTGCAGCATATATTGTTGGTTCATGGTCGTTACTCAGTATGACGAGAGCGCGCAGCAGTTAGTCGCCAGGCGCGGTTAATGAGCTGGTTAGTCACTAACTTACTAAGCTAATAAGCTAATAAGCTAACAAGTGGGGGCATGTTCGATCTGATTGGACTTTTAGTCAATGGTTTTCATTTTGAATCCAGCTGAGCGACACAGTCTAAAACCTGCATTCGTAAGGGATCTTGTTTGATCAACGTGACGATGTGGTTGGCTAGCGGACGTATCATTATGATGTCGGAACGTCGGTGACTTGGTAATGACGTGTCACGTTCTTGGAGGTTTCACCCCATTCAGACGTTTTTACTCGCTGTTGGTGCGCTTCAAACGCCTCACGGCTAGTGAATTCTTCATACACTTCAAAACGATTAGGTTGAAGTGAGCTTTGACTGACTCGAAACACGATACAACCGGGTTCTGAGAGTGTGAGTTCCTTATGAACAGCCAGCGCTTGTGTGACGGCTTCTAGGTCGTTGTCTGGCACAAGAATATGCCCTTGTAGAATGACTTTACTCATGATCACGTCCATTTGATTTTATCCATTACTGTCTTTTTCTATTAAAAGCTCTTCCGTTACAAACATAATCCCATTTTGAGTTTGTGTCGTATAGGCCTGTGTGAATAAAAAATAGTCAATACAAAAAGCACGCAAGTTACAGCGTAACTTTAATTGGAAGGGAGACAAGTATTACGCGAGAAAGGCCAGTTAATGGTAGGAGTAGGAAAGACAAATTATTGGGAACTAAATCTGTGTTAGTCCGGTCTATTAAATACGTATCACTGAACTGTATTGATACTGAAATGAATTTGTCATCTGAGAGAACTAACCTTAATTTTGAACAGCGGCTCATAGGATTGAATTGAGCCATAGTTGATAACTAGGTCATACTTTGATGTAAATGGTACTCGAAACTCTATATATTTTGTGACTTGTATCATTGATCTGGCCATCAAACACCGTTAGATTCGAATGGTAGGCAATAAAAATAGCTCATGAAGAGCAGATAAAGAAAAGGAAATATCCCTTATGAAAAAAATGAGAAGAGCACAGCTTCATCGCGTTCGCATCCAATACTGGAAAGACACAGCGAAAGAAGCTTCAAAGAAATAAGCTTTAAATCGTAAAGCTTTAAAAAAGCTGAACAGCTTAATCAAATGTAAAACGCAACAAACCGATTTCAATAGCACTCTCAAGGACCTTCATCTGGTCAGCGACTAAAGAAATCATCCCCCCAAAGAGCTGGCAGGCATTAACAGTAATGCAATTCAATGTCAGCTCATTAATACCTCCTAGTTTATCTTTACTTCACTCAGTACTCAGCTCTCTGAAGCAAAACCAAAACTAACCACCAATCCGTACCTTTGCCTCTATCACGAAAACCGTTGTTAGAATTCAAAGCACCTAACAATAAAAAGCTCCCGATTTCTCAGAAGCTTTGATTTAGATTTTGATATCTGATTTGATTACCCGTTGAGGGCTCAGAATAAGTGACTCTATCGTTGGAACAACGTCTTCAAGCTCACATCGTCCGTTCTATTTAGCTTTAGGCTCAGCAGACAGCCGCCAACACCAATCAGTACATAAATACCCAAAGACAAAACCGGCGCTTCTGCAATCGCACTGAATGGGTTGCTCGCCGTTAGTACCTTTATTGGTAGTGATGCGATGAGAGAGAAGAAGTCATTGATGCCATAGAATCCAAATACGGCGACCGAGAGTAACTTAATCGCATAGCTTGAGATAAAAATGACAAGCAGTGGAGAATTCACTAACTGCGAAATTGCCAGGGTAACGGTTGCTAGTGGCAATAAAACCAGTGCAACTAACATCATTCGCCCAAAGAATACCAACCAATTGCTCAGCACATAAAACAGTGATTGCTGCTCTACTATCAATGCCAATTGTTGTTCGCTTGAGACGTTCAATATCCAGAATAGGAAGTCAGCGAATAGAACTAATAGCGCGCAGATAGCCGGAATAACCACTAGACCGAAGCCTAGCTTCACGCCGTGAGTCATGGCATTGGATACTGGCATGCTTCTCCAAAACATCGAACTGCCTTCTTGGCGCTCTTTACGCAGTGTTTTAGGGATGTAAAGCGTCGAAAGTATGAGTGAAATAAGGCCAGCACCAAAGTAGATCACTGAGTTGAGGTCTTGTGCGAACTCTCTGTGTATGTCGCTTACGTCACCATTCACTTCCATTTGGAAGAAAAACTCATGCTGCGCTGCGCCATTGAAAAACAAACTAACGAACAGCAAGAAACCACATAACGCGATAAACAGAGGCAATCGAGTGTTAATTTTGTGCTCGATCAGTTCTTTTTCTAGCATATAAAAAGTTGGGTGCATTATGCCTTCTCCGTCTGTGTTGCAAGGAATAGGTCTGCGAGACCAACGTTGTAGATGTTACCCAATGATTCAACTTGCGCTTTGTATTGACCTTCCAATAACCACTTAGTGGTTCCTAGCCCTGGCTGTGAGGTCAGTGGATTGAGTTTCTGAATTTCGCTTGAGTGGTTGTTTGCGACATCGATAATGAAATAGTCGTTCTCGATGTCTTCCATGCTCTTTTGCAGCACACAATGGCCTTGTTTTAGAATCAATACGTCCGTTAATAGGTGTTCAATTTCTGAAACCTCATGGCTGGCAATGATCATCGCGCGTTCGCCGTCATGGAACCACTCTAGGAGGTGGCGATAAAAAGTATCGCGGTAGAGCAGATCTAGACCTAGCGTTGGCTCATCTAAGATCAACACTTGAGTGTCGGTCGCGATAATGATTGCAAGGTGAAGTTGTACCTTCATCCCTTTAGAAAGCTGTTTGATCGTTGAAGACAGCTTAATGTTGGTGCTACTTAACGTCTGTTCTGCTTTTTGCTTGTTGAAGCTTGGGTGCACGCCTTGGGTGTATCGAAGCAGTTGTTTAACGGTCATCCACTCGGGTAGCACATTAACATCTGAAATGTACGACAGGTGCAACATGAGTTCTGCATGCTGGTGGATAGGGTGATAGCCGTTAACTTCTATCTCACCTTGATAGCTGTGTCCGCCAAGCAGTGATTTGATCAGAGTCGATTTCCCTGCGCCATTGTGGCCTAGCAGACCAAGCACTTGCCCCGGTTTTAACTCAAAGTTGATGTTCTCGACACCCACTTGATTTGAATAGGTTTTGGTTACGTTTTTCACTGAAAGTAAAGTACTCATGACTTGTCCTTTATATGTTGTTCTAGCTGTTTCACGAGTTCTTCGACACTCATATCAATGATGCCTAGCGTCTCAGCGATGGCTGGGATCTGTGTGTTGATGAATGATTGATGTGCGGACTCTTTCAATTTTTGAAGTGCCCCTTCTGCGACATACATACCTTGGCCGCGTTTTTTCTCTACCAAGCCTTCATCCACCAGTAACTGGTAGCTTTTCATGACAGTAAGGTGGTTGATCTTGAGATCGGCGGCAACCGCACGCACAGAGGGCAGTGCTTGTTGCTCTAACCAAACACCTTGAAGAATTTGGTCACTGATCTTTGCCGCTAGCTGCCTAAAGATCGGTTGGTCGTCTTTCCATTCGGTCATTATTAAAACTGCATGGTGATATATATGTGTATAACACTAAACTTTTTATTCAGATTGGCAAGGTTTTTATAAAAATGAAGAGTATATTTTTATGTTTGAGAGAAATGTATTGGGTTATGAGAACGCTTGAAGCCTACTTCCTTGTGGGCTCTCAAGTCGTTGTATGATCAATGGCAATTAAACAAGAAAAGGGAGGTCATCAATATTTAAATGAGGTGGTAGATAATTACTCCTCCGAGTGACTAGGTCTACTGTACAGATAACCTTGATGTAGGTTGTAGCCTAACTGACATAAGATATATTGCTGCCTGCGCGTCTCGACACCTTCATAAATCATCGTGATGTTTGATAAGCGTCCAATCTCCGATATATTAAGCAATACTCCTTGATGATAATCTCCTGACTCAATGTCTTTAACAAAACAACGATCCAGTTTTAGGTAGGTCGGAGAGATAGCACTAATTATTTCAATGTTGTTGTTACCTGTACCAAAGTCGTCTAGCGCGATGGTGATTCCAAGATCTTTGATCATTTTGATGTTGTCGATGACCTCATAGCCATAGCCAATGTTTGAATACTCTGTTATTTCTACGACAAACTCATTCGCTTCCATCGTGACTAAATGCTCTTTGAGCTTTGTAAAGTTAGATTCCACCAACGCACTCGGGCACACATTGACACCGTAGATATCATGGCTATTGTCTAACTTCGCTTTTTTTACTGTTTCAATGATTAAAATAGTATGAAAGGTCAACAAATTAGTACGTCTCATGGTGTTGATGAAACTCAGAACGCCTACGTTACGCACTCTAGACAATAACTCGTAATATAAAACGCTATTGTCGTCAGTGTTGATTATGGGCTCTTCCTCGAAGGATATGTGTCGCCAACGAAGCAGGTAAATGCCAAAGCCAAGAATATATGAGCGATAAAGTAGCGTGGCGATCACCAGAGAAAAAATGACCCACAGAAGCACAATATCATCACTGTAGAAAGTGATGGTTGCACCGGTTGGAAGTGGGGCTTGATAAATAGGCTGACTGTTTTCGCCTAGATTTAATATGTAGTGACCATTTTTTTGTATGGAAACTGAATCAACCAAAAGAGGGAGTAATGAGTTCTTATATCTAGCTTCAATAGACCATTTAGAAATACGCGCAATGAGTTCGATGTCCTCTTTGGGGCCTGAGAAGTGTGAATAAGCAAAATCTAGGCTATCGTCAAAGTTTTCAATTTGGTCTAGTTCAACCATTTTTGATTGTGTTTTGGATATGTAGCATGAACCATAAGGCGTTGTCATCAAAACAGAATCAAGGTTAAGTGAGTGCCTCAATGCGTACACTGCAACTTCGCTATCACAGCCATAGTTCATTACTTCCTCTACTATTTGCTTTGCGTTTTTACTGTATTCATCTGCAATTTTCGTTGTATAAAGGATTTGGAAGAAGTAGACAACGAACAAAAAAAATGAAGAAACGGTACAAACGGCTATAAAGCCTCTGAGCAACTCTTTTTGGTAAGTGTTGAGCATCAGCTTCAACATCTCGATATGGCTGAGCTTGAATTGGTTGATGTTGTATTTTGGTGTTATACGGTTGGTTGTACTTTTATCTAGGTCGATAAAATAACCAACCTTATAAATGTTCGAGATAAGTTCACTATTATTGTTAATTTTGGCTTTCTTACACAGATTCCTATAATTTTTTATTATCGAAGCAATAATGTTCTTTAAAGCGTACAAGCTGAACTCTTCATCGAAGTGTAATTTAAATGACATTTCAACATCTCTAGCAGATTGAGGGTTTGATATCGATGAATGCTCAATAAGATATTTAAAAACAAAACTTTCTTTACTATTAAGACTTTCCTCTGATATCTTATTACTGTTCCTTTTTATGTATATTTTTTCTTCATTATAAATTAATTGCAAGCTCTCATAGTTATTGTTTATATTGAAAGAACAATGCATAGCTTAACTCCTAAGCGATAGTTATTATATTTACGTGATTGATATGTGATGCTGAGATTTTCATTCAACCTAAGAGTCCTTTCTAAATAACATAACTAAAATGTCACTATTTCTCTCAAGATGTTGATACTAATCGCAGAATTTTGGGGTCAATAACAGGTTATAGAGATGTTCACCCAAAACTTGAATTTATAAATAAAAGTTGATGATTTACAAGGGGTAAAGTGGATTTATCCATTTATTTTGGCATTTATCCATTTCTAGGGGCTGGATTTTTACTTTTTGTCTTGTTCTGTAATTTTTGTCATTCCCTCTTTGGAAAGCTAATTTGGCTTTTGGTTTTATATGATTAAATTATTTATATGTCAGATCGCCCGGTTTTTTATGATTATCTCGATATGGTTTATTTATTGTTAATTTTGAGAATATAGTTTTATTTTCTATGTTAATTTGTATTGCACTTATTTTTACTTCTGTAGTTGGACTGTTTCTATAAGGATGGCTTGATTTTATTTTTATGTCATTTAAGTTTATGTAAATAAAGGAAATAAACTCAAGATTACCCGATTTATAAGAAAGGTAATATCTAGTATCATTGGCTTTGTTGCGTAATTAAGTTTAGAGATAGAGCCACCCCGTTTCGCGTATTTC
>NZ_JBFSPI010000092.1:0-19656 GCF_041464685.1 Vibrio sp. 10N.237.312.B06 | reverse complement strand
GCTGATCAGATCGTAGGTTCTGGATTTAGTTCCACTGAATTACGCAACAAAGCCGTCAAGGTGATACAACCGCGCCCCAGCCCAAACATAATTAACAATTAAGGCGTGACTTGAACACGCTAAGAATAACAAGGTTAATCTCGTTATTTAAGTTTATTCAATACGTTGAATAATCCTTTGGATTCAACCGTAAATAGAGCACCGACTATTACTGGTAGACCGCTATTAAAAGCGGACCTGCTTAAATTTCCCAACGCCGATAAGCAGATCGCTCTTTTAAAATCACGTCTAGTGCTCTCTCAAATGCGTACTTATTACCCTTAATTAAGTCTCGTGCACCACCACTGTTAAACCAGATGAAAGAATAATATTCAGAGTGATTTGATAAGGTTTTTTTGAAAACAACCCCCATTGTCCCCGTTTAGATACCCATCAAACTTAAACCTTTATTAATTAAAAATATTCTTTAAAGGTTTAATTTCCATCTTTAGTGCTTTATATTGGTTATATAAGATTAAGGCATTAAGGGCACCCAATGACCACCATCATCGATTCATTAGAACTTGTTTGTGAACGTATGCAGCAAGAGCAATCAGATCTGAAAGCCGTTATCAAAGAGCGTATGCAGATCAAAGTAACTGATACAGAAATTGAGGGGAGTGTCGATAGGCTTATCTATAATCACTCATTGAAGAAGAAAGAGCTTCAAGAGCTGTTTGGCTTATCTCGTGTGACCTTCAATTCTAGAATAGATGAAGCAACCGAGCAGGGCGTCGTTGGCGCTCCTATTATCCAAGGACGCACTCACCTGTATAATCGCTTCGACGTCGCCAATATGATGGAGTTCATGAACTTTCCTAAGTACAACCAGCGCTTTGAACCGACAACCGTTGTAGTGGAAAACCATAAAGGGGGCACTGGCAAATCCACCACGACAGTAACCCTAGCGACCACTGCTGCGCTTGATCTTAATCTTAATGCACGCTGCCTAGTGATAGATTTAGATCCCCAAGGCTCAACAGGCCAAAACCTGATTCATCAAGCCGACGATGAATCAGTCTACATGACAGCTGTTGATATCGCGCTAGCAGGCCAAGAGCCCGAAGGTGATTTTTCTCAATACCTTAATGACTACCGTTATGACGAGTTAGTTAAAGCGATTCCGTTTAAGACTCACCTCCCTAACTTAGATGTGATTCCTGCCTTCCCATCAGACGAACGCTTTGTCGATTCTTACTGGGGGCAAGATGAAATAGGTCAACGGAATTTGCTGAGTGTGTTGCGTGAAAAAATCTTACCCATACTTAAAGAAGAGTACGACCTAATCTTCATCGATACGCCCCCACAGAACTCTCCAATTCTCTGGGCAGTGAATGAGGCGGCTGATGCGGTCTTGATTCCAGTCACCCCACGAGAGTTTGATTTTGCCTCAACGAGTAACTACATGGCCACTATGCCAGGTACATTTAGAGCATTACCATCACAAGGAAAAAATTTAAAGTGGGCTAAATTGCTTCCAGTGAACTTCGATGAGAAGAGCGCTCATGAAGTTAAAGTGTTTGATAAATTGCTGCGTGCGGCGCAAGGGCATTTATTATCAACAGCGATCCGTCACTCTGAAGCGTTTGTCGCGGCTGCGGAAAGCAACCGTACAGTACTGGATATTCGAAAATCAGAGCAGATTTGTAGTGGTAAACAATTTGATTTAGCTATGACATCGGTGAATGCCGTGTACCACCAATTCATCACTGAAATTAAGCAGCTAGCAACAAAAGGGCTATAACATGTTACGACCTCAAGACAAGCGAACCGGCTTTAACCAAGGCAATCAATTAGGAAAACGAGTTAAAGCCGAACCCCCTAAAAAAACATTCACGTTTGCTAGCGGTAAAACAGCCACTGCAGAAAGAGTGGTGGTTAAATCAGATGAACTTGAAGTTAAAACTGCAATTCACCCTTTAAATCCACGTCGCCAAGATTCGCTTACGCTTGATGCTGTGCGTGATATATTACCAAGCGTTCAGGAAGAGGGCGTACATACTGAAGGCGTCGCGACCAAAGACGGGCAGGGCACTTACCAGTTACTTGATAGCTCACGTCGCCGTTTCACTTGCATCCATGCTAAAAAAGATTTACCTCTATGGGTTATTGAAGGGGAGATCGACCAAGCTGATTTGCTCGCTTTTATTCAAACTACTCAATCTGTAAAGCGCTTGTCTTACCGAGAATTGGGAGCTGATTACAAAAGCGTGATGCAAGCACAAGGCTTTACGAAGCTCGATGAACTAGCTGACTATCTGAATATTGGACGTGAAACTTGCCGAAAGCGCTTTGCTGCAGCATCAGTTGATCAGCGTTTGATTGAGGTCTTTCCTGATTGCGAAGGGATCCCAAATGGTTACTACGCTAAGCTGGCTAAAGTGGAAAAGCAGTTAGATAAAGAAGGTACTACAACGGCACATTTCATCAGTTCACTTAAGGTGGATGTAGATAATTTAGTCTCTGTAGAAGATAAACAAAAGCAAGTTCTTGCTCAGATGGAGTCGAAGCTTTTAAAGGGTAAAGATAAAATAAGCTGGAAGACTAAACCATTAGCGCTGTTCGATGACAAGAACAAGTATGCAAAGGTATCTCACAGCAGTGATAAGCGGGGGCTTAAGATTGAATTGAGTAGATTGCCCGTTGATGTGTATGACGATATCATACGGTTTGTTTCTGAAAAAGTGCAAGATAAGTAAATAACAACCCCGCCAATGAGCGGGGTTTTTAATGGGGACAATGGGGGTTGTTTTGCCCTATGAACAACAAACCACCTCATTATTTAGATGTCATAACAAAGTTGATGAATATAAAACTTGAGATCAGTATCACTGAAGGTAACAAATTTTTAGTGTTAGCTGCAAAACACTAAAAATCTGTTACCTGAAAATCATAATTCCATTAACTCTAACCTGTGATAGAAAATAGAATCAAACTGCATATCTGCAGGCATTACGATAATACCCATCCTAACACTTTCAATGGCGAGTTTATGGTGTTTACTTAACTCACCATTGACAGGGTATGAAAGTACAATATTAAAGGCTTCTTTTGCGAGTTTTAACATCGGGTTATCAGGTGCTAGCTCTTCAGCTAACTTTGCTCTTTCCAATGCCTCACCTTTATTGTCACTTTTTTGCTTCCATTGGAAAAGGAACTCAAGCGCAACAATACTCTTTCCTCGATAACGAGCTTTATAACCATACGATCCAGACTCTTCATCAACCAAAAAGCTTAGCTCTTTTCTCACTTCTTCGTTAGAAGCAAGCTCTTCGATTGGCTTACGAATACATCGTTCCATGAAGACCTTGTTGTTGGTATAACTGGATTTGGTTAACTTCCCTTGCTCATCTAAGAGACCGAATAAACCATGTAATTGCGCTATCGATTGCTCATGCAACTTCATTCCAGGCTTTTTAAAGCGAGATAGAATAGTGTAAAGGCGCTTAGAATGTTCTGACTTCAAACTACGAAAAGATAAATGGTTAATTTGAGCGTGGCCAGCTGACTGAGCAAGATAAGCATCCATTAATTCAGCGTTAGGCACCATAATTAGCGCCCCTTTTTTATACGCAACTCGACTAAAAAGAGGCATAAAATCAAATTCTTGATCAGCATCGTTCATTAAGCCTACTTTGCGCGATGAGAGCCTTTTAGCCATAGGCTTTAATGTTGGATAAAGCTGCTTTGCTGAAAGACCAAACCACTCCTTTAACACTTCAGATTGAAACGTATATTCAGGTGCGTATACGTGTCGACCTTCCTGATACGCAACCCAATGGTCTTCGTGTAGTCGAGAGAGGAAGAGTGCAAATGTATCATGCTCTCTCGCCGTCAGTCCTAGCTGGCTAAAAACTAAAGCATGGCTTTTCTTAAAAAAGTCATTAGGCAATTCACGGTAGTCTTCAGTTGTGATCAACTGTCGATGGTCAGTCATAGTAATTAGTTTCAGGTAACAGATTATTAGTGTAGTACAAGGATAAGACTAAATTTCAGTAACCTCAAGAACGTAATTCACAATTTTAGACTAAATTCCTGTAACCTTAATAGAAATACTAAAATGAAACACTCAATATCAAGACTTATGGGATAAAGTCTGTTTGGACACTAAAAAAATGTAACCTTCACACTAAAATTTAGATCAATAACACTAATTTCTTGTTACCCCCAGACTAATTAAAAGATCAACAAGACTAACTACAAGATCAATCACACTAATAATATGTTGCCAAAACCTCAATATCATTATGATTTTAAAGTGTTTTTTAGCAATTATAGATCTTATATAAATTATAGATCATATAGAGGTTATATACTGTTATAGAGATTGTGGATAATGTGGATAAACTCAATTTATTAAATAAAAAAACTACTTATCCACATAAAATAAAGAATATTAGAAAAACTAGCTTAACGTTCATCGATCAATGTTTTTCTACTTTCCTACTACGGACTTCCAATTTCCGTAAGTATTGGTGCCATAGAGAGTAACGAACGCATAAACCTGACGGGCAACGCTTTGGCGTTGCTTTGTCGGATTTGTGTATGGACAACTATTCGCTCGTTCCTCACGAAAGTTGTCCATACACAAATCTAGGTTTAGAAACCTTCAATATATGATCTGAGGGAGATCTTTTAATCTCGTTGTATATTGGGGCGACAAAAAGTACGGTTCATCAGCCACTTCTGAGTGGCTTTGTTTCCGTAATCAACCCACTTTGTCTTTTGATGTCATTAGGCGACTCGATAGCTATCGGTCATACCAAGCTGCATAAATCGATTTAATATTGATGCCGCTTGCATCATTTCCTGTTGTTGATTGTTAAAGTCTCTACTGTGTAATTTGGGGCCAATAATTGTTTTGTAACGCTACATTGCATTATCTGAGACATTCCGTTTTCCATACTGCTTTGTCTTTTGCCTGCGCGTGGGACTTAATGCAGAGTACACCACCAAATTGCTCACCCTTTTAGGGTTATGAGCGTCGTCAGCATACAGATTTTCTTTGGGAGGAATCGCTATGTCAGTTTCTGGAAATTCGCTCGCTAATGCGTCATAGACGTCATCGGTATCGTATATTTTATCTGCTGAAATATGGCCAACTTCCACATCAACTTGCCCACACAATTCTTCGACAACCTGAAAATGGTTCTATCGCAAACTTTGAAGCTTTAGGTTAGGATTTGTTCAATTTCCACTCAACACTCTGAATCGTCATGTTTAAAGGCTGCCACTTTCCCTCTGAAGTCATTCTAGAAACCGTACGCTATCTCTATCTGGCAGGGTAGTTGTCACTGTTAGAATTTAACCAGTTTGGGCGATAAAGAGTAATTGTGTCTCGTATCTCAGTAGAAAGAAAAGAAGCTATTACCTCCATATTCGATGTCAGTTAAAGAAGTGTCAGAAGACGAAGGAATTAGCACTGCGCCCCTGTATCATTGGCGCCAGCAACTCAGACATTCAGGAGCCGCCGTCCCAAATACCAACACTTCATCAGAGCAGTGGTCTGCTCAAACTAAACTTGCCATTATCGCTAAAACCTACTCAATGACAGAAAGTGAACTCAACCAATATGATCGTGAAAAAGGTCTTTTTCCAGAACAAATCCAAAGCTGGCGCCGCGAATGTATGCAAGGGTTTAAGTCGAGTAAAGAGCGGGAAGCTGAAGCAAAGAAGCAGGCTAAAGCTGACAAACTTGAAATCAAAGAGTTGAAGAAAGATTTACGACTCAAAGAAAAAGCACTCGCTGAAACGGCCGCCCTCTTGGTACTAAGAAAAAAGCTGAGAGCCTTTTACGGGGAAGAGCCAGAGGACGACTAACCTCAACCGATGAAAGGCAGACCATAGTGACGATTATCCTTGAAGCGAAGCAATGCGGATGCCGTTTAGAGCCAGCTTGCCATGAAGTTCAAATTGACTTGAGAACGTATCGTCGCTGGTATCAGCAAGGTGAAGTCCAAGCTGACAAAAGGCCATATGCATCAGACCAGAGCCTGCTAACAAGCTGTCGCAGGAAGAGCGTGAGGTGTGTAACCGCTCTGAGTTCGCAAGCTTGCTTCCAACTCAAATCGTCCTGACACTGCTTGAGAGAGGTGAGTATATCGCCTCTGAGTCGATCTACTATTGAGTGCTGAGTACGCAGGGGCAACTTCACAAACGAGGTCGTCAGCGGAGCAGACAGAAGCAAACGAAGCCAACCAGTTACACAGCGACGGACTCGAACCAATTTTATGCATTGGATATCAATAACTTACCTTCAAGGGTTCGAGGCCAACACTATTACCTGTATGTCATTGAGGATATCTACAGTCGAAAAATTGTTGGTTATGAAGTGTATGAGCATGAATGCGGTGAGCTGGCGTCACAACTTCTGCAACGAACGTTGATGCGAGAGCAATGCTTCAATCAAGCACTGGTTCTTCACTCAGATAATGGTGCACCGATGAAGTCGCTGACGTTTAAAGCAAAAATGGAAGAGTTAGGTATTACCTCATCGTATAGCCGGCCAAGAGTCAGTGATGATAACCCGTATGTCGAGTCATTGTTCCGTACAGGAAAGTACATGCCAAGCTGGCCAGCAAAGGGCTTTGAAACAATCGATAGTAGTCGAAGTTGGGTTGAAGCCTTCGTACGCTGGTACAACACCGAGCATAAGCAGAGTAAGCTAAATTACGTCACGTCACGCCTTCAGAGCGTCACAATGGAAAAGATAAAGATATCTTGAAGCGTCGTGTAGAGGTATTGCTAGCAGAAAAACAGCGAAAGCTTGAGCGGTGGTCTGGTGATATCAGGAACTGTGCGCCTGTTGGTGACATTCACCTAAATCCAGAAAGAGAAGCTGCTTAATAAGCAAGAAAATGATGACAACTACCTTGAAAAACACCGGAATCCCAAGGCTATAATTTTGTAGATTATCAATATGGAATTTCGTTTACACCCGATTTCAGATAATAAGTGCGACAATCCCCTTTAAATTGAAGATTAGACAAAATTCAATCCTAGAAACTCACTCTAACTTTTACCAATCAATCAAGCTCATCTAAGCGGATAGAGCCCTTTCCTTATGTTTGGTGTTGTACTACAACTAGTGGATATACATTAATATTTACATTAATATTTACATTAATTAGGTTCTAGTTTGTTCGTCCTTTTACTGGTTTCGTAAGAATTCGTGTCGTCAATCGTTGATTTGGAGTATGTATGACTGGGAAGCCTCGGGCCATAAAGCTATCTTTAAGTATATTAATATTGTCACTCAGTGCAACAATAGCGTGTTGGTCTATGGCACGAAATTATGTTGAACGCAATGCTGAAAGCCGTTTTACTAATTATACCCAAGACGTTAAAGCGTTGATTCAAAATCGCATGTTGAATTATCAACAGGCCCTCTCAGGGGGCGTTGCTCTATTTGCTGCTTCTGAACAGGTCGATCGTGAGGAGTGGGCGAATTATATCGATAAGTTAAATCTTGGCTTGCATTATCCTGGTATACAGGGGATTGGTGTTTCAATTCCTATTTCGGCGCGAGATAAAGAGGCGCATGTGCAGCAAGTTCGGGCGGAAGGTTTTCCTCAGTATGAGATTAAACCTAAGGGGGCGCGAGATGAATACACGGCCATTATCTATTTGGAGCCTTTTGATGCTCGCAACCGGCAGGCATTTGGCTTTGACATGTATTCTGAAGCCGTTCGGCGTCAGGCTATGTCTACGGCAAGAGATACAGGAAGAGCTGCTTTATCCGGTAGGGTTGAGTTAGTTCAGGAGATTACTGAGGATAAACAAGCTGGTTTTTTGCTTTATTTACCTATCTACAAAACGCTTTATTCCCCTGATACAGTTGAAGAGCGAAGGGAGGCCTTTGTTGGTTATGTTTACAGCCCATTCCGCGCAAGAGATCTCATGCAAGGTATCCTTCAATCTAACGTCTCAACGGTAAGCTTTCGGTTATATGATGGCGCAGAAGACACCCCTAATAGTTTGCTGTATGACGGGAATAGCGCCTTAAGTATTGTGGACGAGCAATTCATATCGACATTTCGACGCTCGGAGGTGATTAATGTTGCAGGTCGAGATTGGACGATCATCTATACTTCTACCCCCGTGTTTGAAGCCGGTCTCGATTTTTCGCTGCCTCGTATTGTTGCTGGAACTGGGGGGCTCTTAAGTATTCTGTTTTTTTTCCTTTTTCGGATGTTGATTGTTTCACATCAAACAACTGAAAAGCTGCATCATGAGGCCTCGGCGAGGAGAGAAGCCGAAGGATCCCTTAAGAGCCTAAACCAGGAGTTAGAAAATCGTGTTAATGAACGCACTCAAGAACTAAAGCGACAAGAAGAGCTCAATCGAATGCTTTTAGAGAGTTTGAGTGAAGGGGTGGTGGCTTGTGGCGCGGACGGAAATTTAACTTTATTTAACCGTACAGCAAGAGAGTGGCATGGATCTGACCCATTACAGATTCCCCCCGAACTCTGGAGTAATTATTACAATTTATATGAAGGTGACGGGCGAACACCGATGGCGAAAGAAAACATACCGTTGCTTAGAGCATTTAATGGTGAGCATATTCAAAATGATCTACTTTGCATAATCGCTAATGGTCAAAGTCCCCGCTTCGTCTTGGCCAGTGGAGCTCCGATTTGTGATCTCGATGGTAAGCGCCTAGGTGCTGTGGTTGCTATGCACGACGTAACTGAAAATAGGCGTCATGAACGTCGTTTCATTGATATTTTTGAGTTTGCACCTGATGCCATACTGATAATAGAGAGGGGGGGTTGTATTACTCAGGCCAACAGCCATTCTGAGGTTGTTTTTAATTGGGGGAAAGATGTACTTAAAGGCCAATTAATAGATCGATTTTTACCTGGTATTTATTCAAATATCAATAGCTCTTTCTTCGAGAATGAAGAATTGGGTGAAGGAGCTCGTGTTGAGCAACTCTCTACCATGGCTAGACGTAAAGGGGGGATTGATTTTCCGGTTGACATTAGTTTAAGCCCTGTTGAGTCGGAAAAGGGCTTGCAGGTGGCCGTCGCTATTCGGGATATTACCCAGCGTGTTCAGTCAGAGAGGAAAAATAAAGAAGCGATGGCTATGCTGAATGCCATTGAAGATGGGGCATTTATCTTTGATCCAGAAACGCTTCGCCACAGCTATGTTAATGAAGGTGCCGTTTGTCAACTTGGTTATTCCAGAGAAGAGTTGTTGGATCTTACTGCCGTTGATTTCAAAGTTGAGTTCGATGAAAACCGTTACCGGAAGTTGCTTGAACCCTTGTTAAATGGCGAACAGCAGGTTGTCCATATTTCTACTGTTCATAAACATAAAGATGGTCATCTCATTCCAGTCGAAGTCAATCTTCAGTACATTTTTCTACCTGGAGGGAAAAGGCGTTGTATTTCAATGGTTAGGGACGTAACCGAACGTCATCAGGCTTTACGACAACTTGAGGAGGCAACCAAGCAGCAAAAAGCGGCCAATTTTGTCATAGAGCAGGAGCGTAAAAAACTTGCCCAACGGGTGTCTGAACGCACAGCGTCATTACGGTCAACAAATGAAAAGCTAGAGCAAGCTCGAATTGAGGCGGAACAAGCAAGCCATGCTAAATCGGCTTTCTTGGCGGCAATGAGCCACGAAATACGGACGCCAATGAACGGGGTTATTGGTATGTTAGAGGTTTTGTCACACAGTCAGCTGGAGTGCCATCAAGTTGATGAAGTTAAAACTATTCATGACTCTGCGTTTGCCCTGCTGAGGCTCATCGATGATATTTTAGATTTCTCAAAAATTGAAGCTGGTAAGCTAGATCTTGAAAAATTTCCGGTATCTGTCGAAGAACTTATAGAAGGGGTATGCTCCTCGCTTGTCTCCGTTTCTGAGAAGCAAGAGGTTGACTTGCAATTATTTATTGCCCCGATTTTTCCAAGTTATATTTTGTCTGATCCAATCCGGTTGCGGCAAATTTTCTATAATTTAATTGGTAATGCAATTAAGTTTAGTGGTGGTCGTAAGGAAAAACGAGGAGACGTCTCAGTCCGCGTGAACATTGTTGATAATAAAATGGTTGTCAATATCGAGGATAACGGCATTGGAATATCGTCGGATGCCTTAGCTATGTTATTTACTTCTTTCTCTCAAGCGGAGTCATCCACAACGCGTCGTTTTGGGGGGTCTGGGTTAGGATTGGCGATCTCGAAGCGCTTAGTGGACTTAATGGGCGGAGATATTAAAGTAAACAGTCAGTTAGGAGAAGGCTCTACGTTCACAGTTAGCTTACCTTTGGCAATTTATCAGAAAGAGATCATACCACCTTTATCGTTACTCTCAGAGACAAAGTGTATCCTAGTTGAGAACTCAGTATTTGATACTGACGCTCTACGAGTTTACCTCGAGCATTCGGGTGCTAATGTTCAAGTTGTTAGCACCCATTCCGAAGCGTTACGTATTGCTGAGTTGCTTGAAGAGGTTGTCGTTATAATTATTGGTCCGCAAAAACATGTCCCGGAACTTACCATCGCTTTTCTGAAAACATTGAAAAGTTCACGAATTGAAAGTGGGTATATTAGGCACTTGTTGATGACTCGAGATCAGCCTCGGCCCCTGAAATTTGAATCCCCTGAATTTGTTGCTCTAAATTGTAACCTATTGCGGCGAAAAGAGTTTTTACAGTCTGTTTCAGTGGCTGCCGGAATTGTTTCGCCTGAAATAATACTTGATCAAGTGGGGGAAGAGTCTCTGCCGTTAACTGCGGCACCGAGTGTGGCACAAGCCCGTGCAGAAGGACGGTTAATCTTGGTTGCAGAGGATGATAGCATCAACCGAAAAGTCATCCTTAAACAGTTGAGTCTACTAGGTTATGCGGCAGAGGTTGCTGAGAACGGATTGGTGGCTTATCAACTTTGGCAAGAGGGAAGTTATGCGTTGCTATTAACGGATTTACATATGCCGGAAATGGATGGTTATGCATTAACGGAAGCGATACGACAGGATAACTTGGAGAGGGCACAAAAACCTATCCTAGCTTTGACAGCCAACGCTTTGAGAGGTGAAAAGAGTCGAGCCAAGGCGGTAGGAATGAATGATTACCTTACAAAACCTGTCCAGCTTCATTTACTTAAAGAGGCTCTTGAAACATGGTTGCCCAACCAGAATGGAGTGCCTGAACTTGGATTACTTGAAGAGGAACAGCCTAGGGACTCTGAAATATTGACTGTCAGTAAGCTCGCTGAGCTTGTCGGAAATGAGCCAGCTGTTATGTGTGATTTTTTGACTGATTTTTTGAGTTTAATGACAAGACAGCAGGAACAGTTAAGAGCCGCTTCTTCCGCTAAGGATATTAGAGAAGTGAGCAGTATCGCTCATAAGCTCAAATCTTCATCTCGTTCAGTGGGCGCGATGAGATTAGGTGACTTGTGTGCCGAGCTTGAAAATGCTTGTACTATAGGTGATGTCGCAGTGGTGGAGTTGACCATGACTCTGTTAGATAAGTGTTTTGCAGAGACGGAAGAGGAAGTGATCTGCTACCTTGATAAAAAAATTATATAGGAGAAGTGTATGGCGATAATGTTGATTGACGATGAGCCGTTTTTAATGAAGTTGCTTGCTCATCAATTAAAGGATTTTGTGAATGAAAAGGTTGTTGTTCATCAATATGAACATGCTGTTGATGCTCTTCAAAAATTAGAAATGCATCCTGAAGAGGTAGAACTAATTTTTTGTGATCTGCAGATGCCAAAGATGGACGGAGTAGAGTTTGTCCGTCACTTGGGGCGTATAGGCTACCAGGGAGGTGTTATTTTGATGAGTGGTGAAGAACAAGCCATTCTAGACAGTGCTAAAAAGCTGGCAACCACTTATCAACTTAATATTTTTGGTTGTCTCCATAAGCCTTTTAGTCCCACTCAGTTAAAAGAAATTATTGAGCATCAGGCCGCTCATCTAGAGACGGAATGTTTTGATGACCTGAAAGAGTATTCTGAAGCTGATCTGCGTCGAGCTATTCAACAAGGTGAGCTAATCAATTACTACCAACCACAGGTCAGGCTTCGAGATGGTGAAATTGTCGGTGTAGAAGCTTTGGTACGTTGGCAACACCCTAAAGATGGCCTAGTGTTACCTGATAAATTTATCCCACTTGTTGAAGAGTATGGACTGATAGATGACTTGACGATGGTTGTCTTAGCTAATGCTCTGGAACAGAGCAAACGTTGGCAATCTGTGGGCGCAAAGCTTTGTATGTCAATCAATATTTCAATGGAAAGTCTGACGTCCTTGGAGTTTCCAGATAAGATTCAAAACATTGCACATGAGGCTAGAGTCCCATTGTCAAACTTAGTCTTGGAAGTAACGGAAAGCCGGCTGATGAATGATCGGCAGTTAGCGTTGGACATCCTGACACGACTGCGACTTAAAGGTGTTGCTTTATCTATTGATGACTTTGGGACGGGGTATTCCTCGTTGGCCCAGTTACGAGATATTCCATTCAGTGAGCTTAAGATCGACCGAAGTTTTGTGCATGGGGCCCATAAAAATAAGTCTTTACGCGTGATTTTTGAAGCCAGTTTCAAGATGGCCCAGCAATTAGGAATGCAGACCGTGGCTGAGGGAGTGGAAGATCTTGAGGATTGGGTGTATTTACGTAAGATAGGGTGTGATGTCGCACAGGGTTACTTTATTGCCAAGCCAATGTCTGAAAATCATTTATCTCGATGGTTAGATGAATGGGAAGGCGTCGAGAGCTAACCCTCAATTCAAGAGTAAATGGTGTCAATATTGAATCACTTATGCACCTCTTCCGTACTTTTCCTCCTAAATCATTTGCAAGTCTAAATATCTAGTCTAGAATTCAAATCATAAATAAAACAATAACTTATATTAAGGGGGCTACGGAATGAAAAAATGGCTTAAATCTACAGTCATCGGCTTATTTGTGGTTGGCTCTACGCCAGCTATAACAGCCCCTTCTGTTCTCAAAGTATATCTAGACTCGGATCGAACCGTGCATCTAGCCTCAGCGGAGGCAATAGAAATGGGTGTAAAAACGGCTTTTTCTCAGCATGGTAATCAACTTTTTGGCATTCCAGTAGAGTTCGAAGTACTTGACCATCGTGGGAATACGGCGCGAAGCAAGCTCAATATGCAGCGCTACCAGAAAGACCCTAATGGAATTGTTTTCTTCGCCGGGTTGCATTCTTCCCCCCTGATAAAATATCGCGATTATATCAATGAAAGTGAACTGTTGATTTTGGTGCCATGGGCTGCAGGCGGTCCTATAACTCGCTACCCGTCTGAGAAGAATTTCGTATTTCGCCTCTCTGTTGACGACACAAAAGTTGGGGGGAAACTGGTCTCAACAGCAATCAATAATGGTTGCCAATCTGTTGACTTATTATTAGAAAAAACGCCTTGGGGTAAGTCTAATTACAAAACGATTTTCCAATCAGTAGCCGACCACAGCACACACTTAAAAGCTCGGGTTACTTGGTTTAATTGGGGAATTGACGAGGCTCTGGCTCGTGTGATAGCCGCCGATCTTAATCGAACCGGCGTTGAATGTGTCCTGTTTGTAGGGAATTCACGAGAAGGCCCCTTATTAGTCAAAGCTCTCTCTGATCTTGAACAACCACCAAAAATTTTCAGTCATTGGGGGATCACCGGAGGTGGTTTCTCTCAGCGAGTTTCATTTGATGCTCGCCAGAGAACTGCCTTAAGCTTTGTTCAATCTTGTTTTAATTTTTATAGCTCTCCGGAGAACGATCTATCGAAGGAGGTATACCGCCAAGCTACGGCGCTATTCCCTGATAAGTTTACAAATGATTTTATTGACGCCCCAGCTGGCTTTGTGCATGGCTATGATCTGGCTAAAGTATTTATTCAAGCCGCACAAAGTATCACCCTCACCGATGATATGGTGAATAATCGACAGCTACTTAAGCTGGCGTTGGAGCAGATGGACACACCGGTTCAAGGTTTGCTAAAGACGTATGAACAACCATTTAGCGTTTATGACGTGGCACATCCTGATGCTCATGAGGCGCTAGGAGCCGATGATTTGTGCATGGCGAGGTACACTCAAGTGGGAGCCATCAAGCTGTTAGATTCAGCTAAGATTAATAAGGCAGATTAATGATCTATAAAACTCGACCAAAACTCAGTGGTATTCAGCTTTACGGTGTATTTTTGTTTATCTCGATGGTTGTGTTCGCTCTTATCACTTATGGACTTTTAGAGCAGCAAGCTCAGCAATCAATAAGAAACCTGGAGAAAATCAATACCTCAATTAAACTAAGTACGGCAGAGAGTTATATTAGCCAATCCCTGAATAATACCGAAAATTTAGCGATGAAAATTGCCTCACATCAAGTGGTGATTTCTACCGCTTTAGGGGGGGGTGCTACACCACAAGAGATTAGTGATAGACTAGCAATCGTGAAACCAGTGACGGGTAAGCACTATATTGTGATCTTGGATATTCTTGGTGACCCAATTTATCAAGAGTTAACCTTACCGGATGAACTGTTCGCTCAACTGCACACTAAGATTGAACAAGGAGATCTATCGAGTGTGTTTAGGGTATTTACCTTTCAAGATGATAGTAATAACTTAATGGTTGCTCTTCCAATACTGTACAACGGTTTTCTAGAAGGTTTACTTGTGTATGTGAAGCCATTTGATATTGACGCCTTTTTATCACCGTTGAGGTTCTCCGAACAATATCAAGTAAGTTTAATTCAAAGCGATAATAGTTGGGGTATGCCTCCCCCAATTGATTGGACGCAACATACAACATACCTCCCTAGATACGACTTGGATTTAGTTTACAGTATTAACCCTGCTATCTATCAAAACAATCGTAACCAATTTATCCGTTCACTCATCATTGCGTTATCGATAGCTGGTGCGTTGACATATATATTGGTCTATTTTACAGGTAAAAAGCTCCTCATCTCTCCTTATCAGTCACTAGAAAAGTCTGAGCGCCGATTAAAAAAAGTAGCCATTGAAGCCCAAACCGCAAGTGTCGCTAAATCACAATTTATAGCCTCTATTAGTCATGAATTGAGAACCCCTATGAACGGGGTTTTGGGGGCAGCTCAACTGCTGACACAGTGTAAAAATAAAGATGAGCGTCATGAGCTTGAACAAACCTTGCTCTCTTCCGGGCACCATATGATCTCAATTCTCAACGATATACTAGATTTTTCTAAAATTGAGGTTGGTAAGCTGACGCTTAATCTTTCTGAATTTAAACTGGCTGACCTACACAATAAAATTGAAAATAGTTATCGACCCTTATGCTTAGATAAAGGTATAACGTTTGAAGGAACGGCCTATTCTGAAACATCAATACACCTAGTTGCCGATGAGACCCGGTTAGCACAGATAGCTCTTAATCTTCTCAATAATGCGTGGAAGTTTACTCAAAAAGGGGAGATCCATTTTTCTACCCGGCTCACGCAAATGAATAACAACGATTATCTAGAAATTAAGGTGTCTGATACGGGAATTGGTATCCCCGCAGAGAAACAAGCAACGATATTTGACCCATTCACTCAGGGCGATGGGAAAACTACGCGTAAATTTGGCGGGACTGGACTTGGCTTAACTATTATTTCCAAGCTCGTAGATACTATGCATGGCACGCTTAACTTGGAAAGTAAAGTAGGTGTAGGGACACGCTTTATCATTTGCGTGCCTGTCAAAGTTGTATCACAGCCTAGAGAGCAAATAAATGAACCAATGAAGTTATTTAATGGCGAAGGGTTGAAAGCTTTGATTGTTGAAGACAATCGTGTAAATAGCATCATCCTATCTAAATTCCTAAAGAAAAGAGGTTTTAAGTGTGATATTGCCCTTGACGGACAAAAAGGTTTTGAGCAAGCGAGCAGAACCTTTTATGACGTAATCATGATGGATAACCATATGCCTATTATGGATGGTACTGAGGCTACGAAACGTATTAAGGCTTTATCTTCACCCTATAGTGATAGCATCGTCATCGCTTGTACCGCTGATGCCTTCGAGGAAAACCTAACTAAAATGCGTGAGGTTGGCTGCGCAGAAATCATCACAAAACCAGTCAATGAGGGGGTGTTAGATTCGGTCTTTAATCAATATCTGTCAAACCAAGCTGTAGAAAAGGCCAACAGTCCATAAATTAATCTGCATGACTAGCTTTGGGCACAGAGAGAAATGTTAGGTATAAAAAGCATAGTTTTCATATTCAGTTTGGTTGTGTAACAGTAATCTTATGCTCCGGGCGTTTTTGCGGGGAGGTCACTATTGCCCAGCTCTTTCTAAAATTCCTCGACACCATTGTCTCAGTTTTCCCCCAAAAAGATTGACAATCGCTGTTCTAACGCCATGAGCTTATAGTGTACATACTTGTCGCCGAGTTTGGTTATCCGGTTTAACTTAGGCTTTTACTCGTGAAACATTATTTCGGAACCAAGCAAATAAACCGCAGTTTTTATTAAATAGAGAACCTTTTGCTTTTGGAAGCGAGTGTCATTGTAGCGGTTTGGCAGCTAATTCCTTAATTCTTCATGACTCGTTGAATATTGGCAGCGCTAAACACATACGCTTGAGCGGGTAGCTTGCTATGAGTAAGTATATAACCAATGTGGTTCAATGGAACTAAATCAAGAACCTACGATCTGGTCAGCTACATCCACTCTCTCTCGCAGCCCTATTCCTAAACCTCTTTACAAAACAACCAACTGGAAGCAATACAACCAATCACTCATTAACCGTGGTTCTCTGACCTTTTGGTTTGATGAAGAGGCGATAAGCGGTTGGGCGCAAAGCAAACAGAATAAGCGCGGGAGACCACGTCGGTTCAGTGATTTGGCTATCACGACAGCACTCATGGTGAAACGCGTGTTTTCTATGCCACTGAGAGCGCTACAAGGATTTGTCGACTCGCTATTTAGATTTCCATGTTCCATTAAGTTGTCCACATTACACCTGCATCAGCGTAGAGCTAAGCAAGTTGGGGTCTCATTTAAGGAGCAATACAGCACCTAGCCACTGATGTTACTGGCCTTAAGGTTTATGGCGAAAGCACATATTGCAGTCGATACAAGCACTCATGAAATTATTGCAGCCGAGCTAAGTTTATCGACGGTTACAGATGGAGAAGTCCTCCCTAACTTACTGAAACAAACACGCCGAAGCCTCCTTGAGGTGTCTGGTGATGGCGCTCACGACACGAGAGCGTGGCACGCAGCTATTAAGATTAAGCGAGTCAGAAGGAACAACCTTCTGGGAGCGTGGTCACCCCCAAAATCTCGCCGTGGGTTGCCAGAAGTTATACGGCTCACATAAGTATTGGAAAGAGCGGTATGGATACCACAGACGTTCACTGTCAGAAACAGCGATGTATCGAGTTAAACAGTTGCTAGGAGGGCGATTGAGCTTAAGAAATTACAATGCGCAGGTGGGTGAAACTTACGCGATGATAAAAGCGTTGAACAAGCTTACTGGGTTAGGTATGCCTGAAACTTGTCGTATTGACTAAAAAGCATGCGAAACGGGGTAGCTCTATCTCTAAATTTAATTACGCAACAAAACCGCTCTTAGGATTTCTCGATGCCGCTAAAAATTGTCATAAGTTTTGCGTTCACTCTTATCGTGAGCGAGACATATTCTATTTCGCCCCTGTTTCTTTGCTTCATATAAAGCATTATCCGCTAGCTTAATCACCTCTTTGACTGTCTCCGCTTGTGAGAGGCTAGCGCATCCTATAGAGATGGTCACTTGCTGATCTGATTCGTATTCTAGGGGGGCTGTGAGGTTTTGTTCACTCACCAATATTCTTAAGTTATCAGCGATCTTGCTGGCGATTTCAAGATCTGTTTGAAGAAGTAAAATAGTGAATTCCTCTCCACCATAACGACAAACTAGATCAGAAGAGCGTGTATTGTTTTTCAGAACATTAGCGACGAGCTGCAAAACTTTGTCCCCTAGTAAGTGCCCATAGGTATCATTGAATTGCTTAAAAAAATCAATATCTATTAATAGTAAACTATTTATTTCCTGGTTCAGGTTTTGTTGCTCAAATACTGCTTGGATTTTTTGATCGAACTCTGATCGGTTATACAATCCAGTTAACCGGTCAGTAATTGCGGATTTATGGAGTTGTTTTTCAAGGAGGCGTCTACGTTTATCGAATTGCTCATAAGTAATACCACTAGCCAGCATTGTAAAGGTGATATACGTACAGACCACCACTACATAGATAGCAAAACCGCTGGTTTCATCATCCAAAATATAAGTGGTGAGAAAGCCGCCAGCTAGGCAAAATAACAACCCAAAGATTAACTGCGTACGCGCTATTTTCGCTCCTAAAGTAGGTAATAAGAGTGTTTTAAGTGCGCCTCGGTGGGCTGTGAGACCAAAAATTGATATGGTTAAAAAGAACCCTAATATAGTGGTGACCGGAGACATCTGGCCATAAAATGAATCAATACCATAAGCGTAACCAACGGCTGAGACAAATGGGAGGAAAATAGCGGTAATGGCAAAAATTTGTATTAGATACCAAGGACGTCTATTTAAGAGGAAAAAAATGGCTATGACAGCAAAAAGTTGCATTACTGATGTATTAAACCCCATCTCGATGGGAGACTCTGCGTGAAGTGGGGTATCAAAAAAGATGAAATAACTTAGAACAGGGTCAATTAAATTAATTCCAGTACTTTGTTGAGAGAAACGAATGACAAGTATGAAAAAAGCAAGGCTTACGAGGCTTCTGGTTATCTTCAGACTCTTTTTCCGCCAAATACAGGCGCAAGAAAGAAGTAAAAAGATAAAAGCAGTTATAGGATGCGTAGCTGCCCCATGGCTTGTTGGTCGATAGAGCCATTTAATATCAAAAAGATAGGAAGCTAAAATGAGAACAGACAAAGCTGCAATCACCTTGCAGAAAACTTGGCTGTAAAAAAGAGTGAGTGAAGTGAGTGCTCGTTTTTTTTTTGCCATTTATATATCGCCTTCATTGGGTGTCTTAGGACTTAACTTTTATAGATAATGATTCAATCTAGGAGATTTTTCCCAAATACTGCGTTTAATATTATCATTAATAAGGATGGGGATCCCGCCTTCGGTTTCAGGCCTATCGAACTAACTTAAACAAGGCTTCTGTTTCGTTTCTATATGAATATTGATCTTGTTGTTAACAACAAGATCAAATCTTCCTACTGCAGGAGGGGGGAAAGAAGCGACTATTTCGCGATCAAGAAATCATCAAGTGATTTACCAGCATCAAGCTGTTCTTGAATTATGGAAGGGGTGCGACTTTGACCAGTCCATGTTTGTGCTCTGCCGTTCCCGTCGGTGTATCTATATTTAGCAGGGCGAGGCTTACGTTTACCTTTTGTGTTCTTTTTTGATTTTCCTGATAGAGCTTCTATGAGAGCTTCAACATCAACCTTGATGTGATTTACGATTTCAGCGAATTTTGTTTCTTGGCGTTTAAGAAAGACGGTCGTTAACTTCTTAAGTGCTTCTTCAAGTTCCTCAAGTGTTAATTCACGAGAGAACGCCCGAAGCGAGCGGATATTAAGGGCTTTGTTGCGTAATTCAATGGAACTAAATCAAGAACCTACGATCTGATCAGCT
>NZ_JBFSPI010000091.1:0-20423 GCF_041464685.1 Vibrio sp. 10N.237.312.B06 | reverse complement strand
ACCGATGTATTGTTGAACGCGAAATGTACAGCAAAGATCAACACGCCCTAGTCATGGACGTCAAAAAAATGAATAACGGATTCAAGTAAACAACGGCTTACTCTTGCTGAAAAACAAGATACACTGCTTCAGATATGTACTTGATGGAGAAATATTAAATGGAACTGCAAACCTTATTGAATACTCTGGCTGATACCCCAGAAAGCGTGCAATTTGAAGATACAATACAAGTGATAGAAGCTCATTATGATTTTGCTGAGAGTGAATTTCGTAATGGCGATGTAGTGAATGCCGCTGGGCAGAATAATGGTTCGTGTAAGATTTTTGCTTTTGGTTTAGAGCAAGGTCTATCTCCCGAGCAAACACTCGCTTGTTTTGGCCAATTTTATCGTAATGACGTATTAGGTTTCCCCGAGAACACTGACCATCAAAATATTCGTAACTTCATGACTCATGGCTGGATCGGTATACAATTTTCTCAGCCTGCGCTGATTGCAAAATCGAAGTAACCACTAACTAGATAACTATTAGTAAGTAGTGGGTCGAAACTTAATGTCGTATCTTGAAGCGAGAGAACAACCTCTCGCTTTTTTGTATATGATGAACAAGCTCGTAAGCTGCTGAGTAGCTTTGTAAGCTATTGATTATGTTTGAAAAGTATTGACTAGGTTCGTAAGCTACTGAATAGGCAAGGCAGACAGGCATTTACGGCACATGCAAGCACCAGCCTTTGGAATGTTGCTAGTATCACGCTTCTCTAACTCAAAACACCAACACGTCTCTTTACCCGCACTGATATCGCATTGAGCTGGCTCATGACACTGCGGACATTGGTGAGTCGAACTCTCGCCACTAAGGTTATCCATGACTGACATTCGTTCGTCTTCAGATAAGCCTTTCCAACCTATAATTTCATCCATTGTTCGAAAGCAGCCACTGCACATTCCGCCATTATTTTTACAAGCCGCTCGGCAAGGTGTTTTCATCTATCTAACCCATGATTCATTTGGGCTGAAATGTAGCATATTTGTTTCCTTTTTAAGAGTCATCAAACCAAAAACACAAGGGTCTGTTGATCTTTCGAGCTGATTTTTGCAGCACTTTGTGGGAAATTTCTACAAGGCAGAGGCTTTGAAGTGTAGCTAGCCTACATGAGAAGCCGATAACACAGTAGAAATGAACCACAAAGGCTGCCCGAAGGGCTCGGTTAGAATCGTTTTATACTTTGTTAAGATGTATTTACTTAGAATGACTAGGCTACATACATCTTGCCGCGCCTAAAACGATTCTATCTCGAACAAAAATTTAACCACGAAAGGTCAACAGACCCTAAGTAAAATCGACAAATGACCTCGTAATTTAAAGGCTTTTCATGTAGCATCTCGCCCCTTTTGTTGGGTGGGGGATATTATGTTTATTGGATTTGATTATGGAACAGCGAACTGTTCTGTCGCGGCGATGGTTGATGGAGAACCAAGCCTGTTACCATTAGAAGGTAGCAACCATTATATTCCCTCAACGGTATTTGCACCTACTCGTGAGAGCGTTTCTGAGCACCTATTTCGCCATTTGAATATCAAACCGAGTGATGCGATTGGTGAGCAGGTGTTGCGACGTGCTATCGCTCTGAACCGAGAAGAGAGTATCGACCTAGTGCCAGAAGACATGGCATTTGGTCAGGCTGCATTGGACCTTTATTTGGAAGACCCTCGTGACGTTTATTACGTTAAGTCCCCTAAGTCTTTCCTTGGTGCCAGTGGATTGCATGATGTTCAGGTGAGTTTCTTCGAAGATTTAGTGTGCGCCATGATGGCGAATATCAAGCATCAAGCTGAAATCACGACTCAAGAGCCGATCAAACAAGCTGTTATTGGGCGACCAATTAACTTCCACGGTCGTGGTGGTGAAGAAGCAAACCGACAAGCCGAAGATATACTCTCACGTGCAGCCAAACGTGCAGGTTTCCTTGATATCGCTTTTCAGTTTGAACCGGTCGCTGCAGGCCTTGATTACGAAAGTACTCTGACTGAGAACCAAACGGTATTAGTTGTCGATATTGGTGGTGGTACCACCGATTGCTCATTGTTAGAAATGGGGCCAAGTTGGTCTGGTAAAGCGAACCGCACCCAAAGCTTGTTAGCACACAGTGGACAAAGGGTTGGGGGTAATGATCTTGATATTTACCTTGCCTTCAAACAATTGATGTCACCTTTCGGTATGGGTAGTAAGGGTATTTCGGGTATCGATATGCCGTTGACTCAATTCTGGAATCCAATTGCGATAAACAATGTAGAAGCTCAAAAAAACTTCTATTCAAGGGAAAACCTAGCCGCGTTAAAGTTACTTCGTAAAGAAGCTTCAGAGCCTCAAAAGTTAGACCGTTTAATGAAGGTCTATCACGATACTTTAGGTTACAGCATTGTGCGTCGGGCGGAAGAAGCCAAGATTGCATTGGCAGAATCCTCCCAATATCGAACAGCAATCAATGTTGCATCAGAGCTGATTGAAGTGGATATCTCCGTTGATCAGGTGATTGAAGCGATTGAAACGCCAAAATCTAAGATGATTGAATTGGTTAAAGAAGCGATTCAACAAGGTCAGAAAAAGCCAGATGTCATCTACATGACGGGCGGTTCTGCCCGTTCTCCTATTCTTCGAGAAGCAGTACAACAAGCCGTACCGAATGTGCCAATTGTGAGTGGTAACTATTTTGGTTCCGTAACTTCAGGCCTAGCACGTTGGGCTGAGGTTTGCTTCAAATAAGAATGTACTAACTTGTATTAGGGCAAGCAGTCACGGATTGGTTGCCCTTTTTTTGTATTTTCTCTAGTGAACTTTCAATAAAGCAATAGCCAATAATTAATAAAGCAACTTTTCCTAGTTCAAATTGGGAATTGTTTCACAAGGCTAAATATTTCAGTATGGCTCATTGTGTTACAGGATGTTTCCAGGTTAATGGTATGTCGCAGAATGGTCTGGCAAGTCGTTTGTAGCTTAAGTGTCTAATGCTGTTTTTATGATTTGAAAATCAAAAAATTGAAGGTTTTTATATCAAAATATACCAAAAATCAGCTTGAGGTTTGTTTTTAATAGTTTGTTTTTAATGATTTTTTCTGTTTTTATAGCGCGATTTTTTTTATTTTATATATTTTAATGCAACTTTTTTGTCAGTCGTATATTAGTGTTTTCCCACTTGTTAAATGCAGGTAACAACCTCTCCGTAAGTACGAGGTTGTTATGGAATCACTCTCCCAGTTACAAATGGATATGACAATGAATAAGAAACTTTTAGCGCTAGCAATTTCTGGTGCAGTATTTGGTACACAGGCAGTTGCGGTAGAGCTTTATAACGAAGACGGTACAGCCTTCTCTGTTGGTGGTCACGTTTCTGTAAACCTGAATGGTTCAGAGAAAGGCGATACGGATGTTGGTACAAACTCACCACGTATCAACTTTAATGCTACGCAAGAATTAGGTAATGGCTTCACAGCTGACGCTAAAGGCGAATGGGCGCTTAACTACCTAAACGGTGGTGATGAATCGTTTACTACTCGTCTTGGTTACGTAGGTTTAACTCATGATGAGCTAGGTCGTGCTGTTGCAGGTACGCAGTGGGCGCCATACTACGATGTAGCTTCAGCTACTGATATGCCGATCGCTTTCGCGAACGATTTCTTATACGACAACCACGGTGCGCTAGGTACTGGTCGTGCAGACAAAATGGCAAGTTACCGCAACGGATTTGATTTTGGTGAAGCGGGTGAGCTTAGCTTTGGTCTAGGTTGGCAGGGCAGCAATGATGTAACAACTGACACTGAAAATGTTGTTGGTGGTGTTGTAATTACTCGTCGTTCAACTGTGTCTTACGACGATCGTATTCAAGCGACTCTTGGTTACTCAATCGCTGGTGTTAAATTGGGTTATGCCTTCAACACTGGTGACTTCAAAGAGGGTGGTGTTTCTAAGACGGCTGAATCTCACCTAGTTTCTGCTGCATACGGTTCTTACGGTTCAGGTTTATACCTAGCAGGTATCTACGCTTCAAACGAAAACATGAACGCAGGCCTTGAAGAAAGTGATGCATATGAATTGCTAGCGGCTTACGCTTTAGCGAACAGCTTAAACTTAAGCGTTAACTACGAAGTTGTTGAAGGCGAAGCGACGAAAGGCGCGGCAACACAAACTGACCGTGAAGAGCTAGCTCTACAAGCTGAATACAACTTTACGAGTAATGTTGTTGGCTACACTGGCTATCAGTTTGATCTAAACGATGCTGACAACAGAAAAACTGACGACAAGTGGACTATTGGTGCTCGTTTCTACCTATAAGTCACGACTCATTTAGTTTGACCACTATTATGCATAGTGTTTACTCCTTAAATTTACCTTTTCGGATACTGTCCTAGACACCATGCTAAGCCCTCTCAAGCCTTTTGGTTTGAGAGGGCTGCTTTCGTTCTATACGCATCTGTTTTAGCTTTTCCTTCATGTTCCCAGCCATTTATTTCATCTACGTAGCTATGGTCTACGCAGCGATGATCTACGTAGCTATGGCTCTTGTCATTAGTTCTTATACGTCGCGATCTTCGAATAAAAGTATTTAAATCATTTAATTGAGCTAAAGATCAGAATTTAGATCTTGGTAACCATCTTGTCGAAGATTCTCTTTTAATGATGCGGTAAACTCTGCGCTCTAAAAAACAGTTTAGGGACAAACTATGAGCAGCGTTGTAGATCAGGAGCAATTGATGAATTCGAAACGAACAGCAACACCCAGCAAAGTACTGTGTATTGGGCGCAATTATGTTGATCACATCGAAGAGCTTAATAATGTTATCCCTGACTCTATGGTGGTGTTTAATAAGCCGAGCACTAGCGTTACGTCTTCTCTATCATCTTTCCATCAAGAAACGTTACATTATGAAGCTGAAATCTGCTTCATTGTTGAAAACGGTGAATACTCTGCCGTGGGGTTAGGTTTAGACCTTACCAAACGCGAGTTACAAAGTAGTTTGAAGGCGAAAGGTCTGCCTTGGGAGCGTGCTAAAGCTTTTGATGGTTCTGCTGTTTTTAGCCGCTTTGTTTCCATAGATAACTTGGACCTCTCTGACTTAAACATAGAGTTATTTATTAACTGTGTCCGCGTTCAAAAAGGGCATGTTGAACAGATGCTTTATTCCCCACAGACCATCCTCGAAGAGTTATCTTCTTATACGACTTTGCTTGACGGTGATGTTGTGATGACGGGCACTCCGAAAGGTGTTGGAGAGGTACATCAAGGTGATATTTTCCTTGGTCGTCTAAAGTGTGGTGAAACCACTGTGATTGAGATCGAGTGGGTAGCACGTTAATTAGTCTTTTGTATTTAGTTAATAAATTGGTTTTACTGTTTATTAATGGTGTTTAATTCGATTGATTTAACACCTAGCAATTGATTGCATCTGGAAGGGTGTTAGTAATTGATATAAAATTCGCCTCCATTTTTATCAATACTGAAACCCATGATCGATTTAACCATCCTACCTGTTTACCTGACGGCCGTTGTAGCTCTTCTCCTTTTACCAGGCCCTGATATGTTACTCATCGCAAGCTCAAGCATGAGCTATGGCCGTAAAGTCGGTGTGTTTGCGAGCTTAGGTAATGCGACTTCTGGAATTATCCTGACAGTATTGGCAGCAATGGGCGTTTCAGCATTGATTGCGATGAGTCCAGTGGCTTTAAAAGCTCTTCATCTATTAGGCGGTACATACTTATTAAAGATGGGGTGGGATTGTCTTCGAACAGAACAGGGCAATGCGCCTGAGTTAAGCGACAACCGTGCTGCAAAAGCGTACTACCAACGAGCACTTATTAGTAACCTGCTTAATCCTAAAGCGTTGGTTTTTTTCGTGATGTTCTTACCGCAGTTTGTATCGACGAGTATTGAAGCGACTTCGGGCGAGCAGATGCTCGTTCTGGGTTTATTGCTGAATGTGCTAGGTTTGACGTTCAACTTTTTACTTGTGGCGTTAGTGGGTACTATTGGTAAATCTTTGGTAGAAAATGCTAAGTTTCGCACCTATCAGCAAAAAGTGATGGGCGGAGTTTTCATCGTGTTAGCGGTGTGGATGTTGTCTTCCTTCTTTACCTCGTAGACTGCAACTCAAACAGTTTATCGGGGTTAGCCGCCGATACAAAAATGGACGCTTCGAGCGTCCATTTTTTATGTCGATCAGTTACATATTGCACTTCATGGAACTGATTTTTTGAAAGAATGATGATCTAAGAGTTCAACTCTTTCTGGTGTTGTTCGATGAGCCTATCCATGTACTCTTCACCGCGCTTGCGAGTATCGTCATAGGTTTCTGTCCCTTCGAACTTTGTTACCGTCTCATAATAAACCTTAACTTTTGGTTCTGTTCCTGAAGGGCGGACGATAATGCGTGAACCATCCTCGAGATGATAGATGAGTACGTCACTTGCTGGCAGGTTAATCGCCTCGGTAGCCCCACCGACAATAAAGCGCAAAGAAGACTGCAGATCTTCAATCACAGAGATAGCGACACCGTTTATTACTTTTGGTTGTGCCGAGCGGAGTTTAGAACCAATCGATGGTGAATCTGGGTCTAGGGCAATACTACGTTGCGCGTTGGTATGAACCCCATGTTCAAATGAAATTTGAGCGAGAAGATCCCAAACGGTTCGCCCTTGAGATTTTAACTCCTCAACCAGTTGAGCAAACACGACGATAGCAGACAGCCCATCTTTGTCTCGTACCTGAGTACCAATTGTGTAGCCTAACGCTTCTTCATAGGCGAACAAGAACTCGTTTTTCTCATCTTCTAATTGCATGCCAATATTCGCTAACCATTTAAAGCCAGTCAGCGTTTGGAAGTAAGTCGCACCATGGGATTGAGCCACTTTCTCAAGTAGAGTTGAAGATACGATACTGTTACCAACTAACTGGTTTTTAGTGTGTGGCTTTGATAGCAAGTAGTGCGCGAATAACACACCCACTTGGTCACCCGTGAGCATTTTATAGGAAGCATCTTCAGTTCTGACTTTATCATCGGTTCGAACGGCAACCGCAAATCGGTCTGCATCTGGGTCATTAGCGCAAGCGATGTCGGCATCGACACTTTTTGCTAAGTTAACCACAAGATCCATCGCGCCTTTTTCTTCCGGGTTGGGGAAGTTCACCGTCGGGAAGTGACCATCTGGTTCTCTCTGTTCGGCAACACTGAACACTTTATGGAATCCAGAATCATGAAGTAGGTCTTCCGCCATTTGTGCGCCGACACCATGCATAGCGGTATAGGTGATGGTGGTATTCGCCGATTCGATCTCTTTACTCACGTGTGGGCTCTGGTTGATAGCAGCACGATAGGTCTGATAGTAACCTTCAGTTAACCATACCAACTTACCTTGTGTTTCAGCGTCACTAAGGCTCATCAATGGGATGGGCTTGGTCGATGCGATATCTATTTCAGCAGCAATGCCTGCATCATGAGGGGGAATGATTTGAGCGCCATTCTCCCAGTACACTTTGAAGCCATTGTACTCCGGCGGGTTGTGGCTCGCCGTCACTACAACCGCCGCCGCCGCGTTGAAGTGCTCAATACCAAAGGCAACGATAGGTGTCGCTGCAACATTCGAAGTTAGGTAAACCTTAATGCCTAAAGCGGTGAGTACAGAAGCTGTATCAATCGCGAATTGCTTTGAATCTAAACGACCGTCGTAGCCAACCACTACACCACGCATAGAGGCATTTTCGACATGTTCAATTAAATAGTGGCCAAGGCCTGTGGCTGTTTCTTGTATGACCAAGCGGTTCATTCTATTTGGGCCGCATCCGACTTTGCCGCGCAGTCCCGCCGTTCCGAATTCTAATCGTTGAATAAAGCGGTCTTCAAGTTCGTCGTGCATTCCCTCATCGATAAGGTATTGAAGCTCTTCACGAGTTCTTGGGTCTGGGTCTCTCGCTAACCAGTTCATTGCATCTTGCATAATCACTAAACCTTTTAATATCGGGGTGTCTTTCTGTTGATTTAATTTAAATGATACTGATTATCATTTCTATGAAAGCAATCGTAAAACTCGATTTAAAATAAATTCCAACAGCAAGGGAAAGGCATATGGGTAAAGCCACTTCAAATAATTGACTGTTTAATAAGTAAACTTACCTTGAACAATTGGATATCACTAACTAGCCTTTTACATAAATATAACAAAACTTAACAAGTTCGTCGTTTTTGAATCTTTAGTGGAAACTTACAACGCTTATGATCCGTATTGGTTCTTAAGTTCAGATGAGGTCAGCAGCCCGTTTACAGGCTAGCTCCATGTGAGTTGTAGATTGAGATTCAGCTTTTCATGTTCAGCTGGAATAACAATGAATGTTGTCTGGCTCGGAATGACACATAGCTCGTAATAACATGTAGTTCGTAATGAAACGTAGCTCGCAACGAATATAGCTCGTAACGAAACAGAGCTCGCAACGACATTTAGGTCGCAAGTATCCAATTAGGAAGGATAAGGAGAGATCTTTTGAAAAGATTACTGGTTAGGCTAGCGTGGCTTTTGAAAAGTTTTGTTGTGGTTTTGGTGTCGCCTTTGGTGCATGCAAGCAGTGAATACAACATGACTCAAGGTGTCACTGAGATCAGCGGTAAGGTATACGAGCTTCATATGCTGATCTTCTATATCTGCTGTGCGATTGCTTTTGTTGTTTTTGGAGTGATGTTCTATTCGATTCTGAGGCACAGAAAGTCGAAGGGGGCGGTTGCTGCCCATTTTCACGAAAGCACGAAAGTAGAAATTCTTTGGACCATCATTCCTATTATTATCCTTATCGCTATGGCGATACCCGCCACTAAAACCTTGATAGCGATGGAAGACACATCCCAATCAGATCTGACCGTTAAAATCACAGGGTCACAATGGAAATGGCATTACAGCTATTTTGGTGAAGACGTTGAGTTTTTCAGCCTCCTAGCAACCAGTGACAAAGAGATTGAAGGCATCGAAGTGAAAGGCGCGCATTACCTGTTAGAAGTTGATAAGCCACTTGTACTGCCTATCAATCGCAAAGTCCGATTTTTGATGACTTCCGATGATGTTATTCACTCATGGTGGGTGCCAGCTTTTGCCGTTAAGAAAGATACCATTCCGGGTTTTATCAATGAGGCTTGGACAAAGATAGATGAGCCCGGTGTTTATCGAGGCCAGTGTGCTGAGTTATGTGGTCGTGCTCATGGTTTCATGCCGATAGTGGTGCATGCGATGGAAGAAGACGATTTTGACGCATGGCTAGCAGAACAGAAAGAGTTGGCGATAGCCGAACAACAAGCCGCGAAAGATGCATTAGATGCGTCACTTTCTTTGGAAGAGTTGAATACCATCGGTGAAGAGGTTTACAAAACTCGATGTGCGGTGTGTCACCAAGTTAACGGCGAAGGTATTCCCGGAGCATTTCCTGCCATAAAAGGAAGCCCTATTGCGCTTGGCGATGTGGATGTTCATATCGACACTATTGTTTATGGTCGTGGCGGGACGGCGATGCAAGCATTCGATAATCAGTTAACTGAGAAAGAGATCGCAGCGGTAGTGACTTATCAACGAAACGCTTGGGGTAATGACACTGGCGATATTGTTCAGGCTTCAGATGTGAACGCTTATAAAGCCAAGCAAGAAGGCGGGGAACAAGCTTCTGACGAACAAGGTTCAACGGATGAAACGAAAGGCTCAACGGACAAAGCACAAAACGATGCTAAGGAGCAGTTATGAGTTCACCAATCAATAAGCCGGTGAAATCGGCTCCAGCAGAAGACCAAGCACTGAGCCATTCTACGGAAGGTACACTAGGCAATAATGATTTTCCTGTTGATGATCACGACTCACATGCGGCACCCAAAGGTTGGGCGCGTTGGCTGTACTCAACCAATCATAAAGACATTGGTACATTATATCTTTGGTTCAGTTTTGCGATGTTCTTAACGGGTGGTGCGATGGCGATGGTCATCCGTGCTGAGCTATTCCAACCGGGTTTGCAACTCGTTGAGCCAGATTTCTTTAATCAGATGACCACAGTCCACGGTTTAATCATGGTATTTGGTGCGGTGATGCCGGCATTTACGGGCTTGGCTAACTGGATGATCCCGATGATGATCGGTGCTCCAGATATGGCGCTGCCGAGAATGAACAACCTCAGTTTCTGGATTCTGCCTTTTGCATTTTTAATCTTGATCGGATCTTTGTTTACTGAGGGAGGCGGGCCGAGTTTTGGTTGGACATTTTATGCTCCGCTCTCAACAACTTATGGTCCAGACAGCACCGCGCTATTCGTATTCTCAGTTCATATTATGGGGATCAGTTCGATCATGGGGGCGATTAACGTCATCGTAACCATAGTGAACATGCGTGCGCCGGGCATGACTTGGTTCAAGCTACCGATGTTCGTATGGACTTGGTTAATTACCGCTTTCTTGCTAATAGCCGTGATGCCCGTTCTCGCGGGTGCCGTCACCATGGTACTGAGCGATAAATACTTTGGGACGAGCTTCTTTGATGCCGCAGGTGGTGGGGACCCGGTGATGTTCCAGCACATATTCTGGTTCTTTGGACACCCCGAAGTGTACATCATGATCTTGCCGTCTTTTGGTATTGTCTCGGCGATCATTCCTGCATTCAGTGGCAAGCGTCTGTTTGGTTACCACTCTATGGTGTACGCGACTTGTAGTATCGCATTGTTGTCATTCTTGGTTTGGGCGCACCACATGTTCACCACAGGTATGCCAGTATTTGCCGAGCTGTTCTTCATGTATTGCACCATGCTGATTGCGGTGCCGACCGGTGTGAAAGTGTTCAACTGGGTGGCGACCATGTGGCGGGGTGCTTTGACCTTTGAGACGCCAATGCTGTTTGCGATTGCCTTCATTGTTCTGTTTACGATTGGTGGGTTATCCGGATTGATGCTCGCTATCGTGCCTGCTGATTTCCAATACCACGATACCTACTTTGTTGTAGCTCATTTCCACTATGTTCTGGTGACAGGTGCTGTGTTCTCAATTATGGCCGCCGCTTATTACTGGCTGCCGAAATGGACTGGGCATATGTACGACCACAAGCTCAGCCTGTGGCATTTCTGGACGTCGGTAATCTCAGTTAATGTACTGTTCTTCCCTATGCACTTTTTAGGGCTAGCGGGCATGCCGCGTCGTATTCCAGATTACGCCATTCAATTTGCTGACGTTAACCAAGTCGTGTCGATTGGTGGCTTTGCCTTTGGGTTGTCTCAGTTGATTTTCTTATGGCTAGCGATTAAGTGCGTAAGAGGCGGAGAGCCTGCACCAAGCAAGCCTTGGGATAGGGCTGAAGGGCTAGAATGGACAGTACCAAGCCCAGCGCCTCACCACACCTTTACTCATCCACCTAAAGTAGATTAGAGGGATGAGCTATGAGTGATAAGCAAAGCGATCCCAATCAAGATAAAAAGCAACCAAAGCGCCTGTCTAATAAGCGATCGACTAAAAAGCTGACGGGCTACTTGGTGTTGAGCGTGGTGGCGATGTTTGGCTTCGGTTTCGCTTTGGTGCCGCTCTACGATGTGATGTGCGAGGCCTTAGGCATTAATGGCAAAACTAATACTGTTTCAGCGGTGCAACCTCAGGGAATGCAGCCTGATTACTCTCGTACTGTTCGTGTTGAATTCATGTCGCACATTAAGCCAGATATGCCGTGGCAGTTCTCGCCTGAAGTTCGAGTGTTAGAGGTTCACCCTGGTGAAGTGGTTCAAACTAACTACATAGCTAAAAACCTATCTGGAGCCTCATTGGTTGGCCAAGCCGTACCATCGGTTTCTCCAGGTATGGGGGCAACTTACTTCAATAAGATGGAATGCTTTTGCTTTAATCAGCAGCCATTGGACGGGTACAAGACCGCTGAAATGGGTTTGATATTTTACATCGAGCCAGATATTCCAGAATCGATACATACACTCACGCTCTCATATACGCTGTTTAACATCACGAGTCAGGTGAGTGGAAAGGCAAGTAAGCCTGAAGTGAGTACATCAACATTGAGCACACTACAATCTGGCTCACCAAAAGCGAGCACACTCGCAAGTAACTAGGGATTTACAGAACCAGTATCAACATAAGGAGTTGAGCGATGAGTTCTAAAAAGGAAGTTTATTTCGTTCCACATCAAAGTCACTGGCCATTAGTGGGTGCTGTAGCACTGTTTTTGGTCGCGGTTGGTGCTGGCTTGACGGTGCAAAATATGGGCACCGACGCAGCCGGTGGTGTATTTGGCAAAGCGGTGTTGTTAGTCGGGTTTGCTGTGCTGCTTTACATGCTCGCAGGTTGGTTCAGCAATGTGATCACAGAATCATTAAGTGGCGTTTATTCTGAGCAGATATCTCGTTCTTTTAGACAAGGAATGAGTTGGTTTATTTTCTCCGAAATCATGTTCTTCGGCGCTTTCTTTGGCGCGCTTTTCTATGCTCGTATGATTTCTGTACCTTGGATTGGTGGTGAGGGTAATAATGAAATGACCCATGAAGTATTGTGGCCGATGTTCCAATCGATATGGCCATTAACGACTACCCCTGATGGCGTAACGACACAAGCCATGCTTTGGCAAGGTATCCCGCTTAAGAACACCATTATCCTGCTGCTTTCCTCTGTGACGCTGCACATGGCACATATCAGTCTTGAACAAAATAAGCGTATGGCTTTGATCGTCTGGTTGGAGATAACCATTGTTCTGGCTGGCTTCTTCCTGTTCTTCCAAGTTGAAGAGTATCTTCACGCTTATCAAGAGATGGGGCTGACACTTCAGTCTGGTATCTACGGCAATACCTTCTTCTTGTTGACTGGGTTCCATGGTTTGCATGTCTGTTTAGGAACTATCTTTTTGATCGTGTTGCTGGCAAGGGTTGCGAAAGACCATTTCACTCCGAAAGACCACTTTGCGTTCCAAGCGGGCAGTTGGTATTGGCACTTTGTTGATGTTGTTTGGTTAGGCCTGTTTGTATTTGTTTATGTGCTTTAACGGTTGAGCCTATAGGGGATTAATAGGGGCGAGGGTTGGGAGTTATCACTCCTGATCCCAGAGCAAGTAATAAAAGTAGCACTACAACGGCTGACCACATGACACGACGCCCCAAGAAGTGACTCAGTCTTTTTCCATTGTGTTTGCCCGAGGCGATTTGGATTAGACCTTTCATCAAGTTGAAAGCGATGAAGAACAGCAAAGCGACTAACACAATTTTAAATAACAACACAAAGGTAGATGACGCCATAGTGATAACTCCAAACCGATTGATTGATGATGAACACAAGTTCCGCAGTAAAGGTTTTTGGATAGCGGTTGTTTTAACTGTGGTTTCAGTCGGCATTTTAATCAAGTTGGGTTTGTGGCAGTTAGATCGAGGTAACGAGAAATTGCGCTATGAAATGCAGCTATCAGAAAGAGCGCAGCAATCGTCTAGGTCATTGGATGCGGTTATCTCTGAATGGAAGGGCTCGCGTACACAAATGCAAGGTGCATCTGAACTGCCGTCTTTAAATGGTTTGAGAGTTGACGTGGAGCTGGAAACACCCAGCGGATTAGTGGTTTTGTTAGACAACCAGATTAACCAAGGAACGGTGGGGTATGTGATTTACATGTTGGGCGAAGTTCCAACACAAGATGGAAGAAAACAACTGTTGATCGATCTTGGGTTCGTTGCAGCTAGCCGTGACAGAAGAGAGCTACCCCAATTAGGAAGCATCACACTACCAACCAATATGTCAGGGCGTTTGTACACACGTTCGTTGAACCCTCTAAGTCATGAGTTGGGATTAGAAAATACGACACCGAATAGAATTCAAAACTTAAACATAACAGCACTATCACAGTACACCGGGCAAGAAGTGCTGCCCTTTGTCTTCCAACCTCAGAGTTTAGATTCATGGCCCTATGAAATGTTATGGCGTCCAACGGCGATGAAATCTGAGAAGCACTTTGGTTACTCATTTCAATGGTTTGTTATGGCTGCGGTACTTTTGTTTTTGACGATGTTGATTGGCTATCGGTACCTAAAAGCAACACCTATCACGAGGAATAAGGATGGATAAATCTCAAGCACAAGTGAACAGGAAAATTACCGAGGCAAACATGGCTGAGCTCAGAAGCCGTCGTACGAAAGGGCGCTTGGTATTAATTGGACTTGTTTTAATTTTCGCTTTGCCAGCCATTATCGCCAAAGCTGTGCTGGACCAGAATTGGTATACCTCAGGTGTCACTAACTCAGGCGAATTGGTAGAACCAAGAACCACGCTTGCGGATTTCGGCGTAACGGTACCCATGGCTGGAGAGGGTTGGGTTGTGGGTTATATCGCTCCTACAGAGTGTGAAAGCTTGTGCGAACAACAACTCCATTATTTGAATCAAAGCTATTTGGCGTTAGGGAAAAACAAAGAGCGCGTGACCGCCGTTGTTTTTGTCTCAGAAGGTAATTCGTTGTCGGGTTCGTTCAACAAGCCGGATTTATCTTTGTTAGCTGGTGGTGATCAGTTAAGTACTGAGTTTTCGCCTGCTTCGATTATCATTATTGACCCACTAGGGCAGTTGGTCATGAAGTACAAAAGCGTTTCTGACCCGTCTCAGTTAGTTAGTCAATCTAAAGGCATGATTCATGATCTAAGAAAGCTGCTTAAGCTGTCACGAGTTGGGTAGTTAATCAGCTTAAGTTGATGAGCTTGAGTTGATGAGCTTTAGCAAATTGCGTTAATGCTGAGTGTTGTTAGCGAAAAGGGAATAAATATAGGGAGATAAACGATGCAGAATAGAGCCCCTGATTTACTCATACACATGATGAGATTAACGATCTTATTAACCCTTACCGTGATCGTGCTCGGCGCTTATACCCGTTTGTCGGATGCTGGCCTTGGCTGTCCTGATTGGCCAGGGTGTTACGGCAAGATAACCGTTCCTTCTGATGCCCAAGCAGTGAATCAAGCTAATCTACAATTTCCAGAACGTGCTCTCGAAGCAGACAAAGCGTGGATAGAGATGATCCATCGCTACTTTGCAGGAACATTAGGGCTGCTTATCTTTGTCGTTGTTGCTTGGTGTATTAAAAAGAATATAACAGCTGCTGGTCTTCCGTTACTTATCTCTGCAACCGTGATATTTCAGGCTTTGCTTGGAATGTGGACGGTGACTCTCAAGTTGATGCCCGTTGTGGTTATGGCGCATTTGATGGGGGGATTCACGTTGCTGTCACTGTTGTGTCTGCTCTACTGTCGTTTGTCTCAATTTCAAAGCCGTTTTGGTGAGGCTACGTATACTTCGTCACTTAAGGCTTGGGCGCTGTTCGGGCTACTCATTGTGGTCGGGCAGATATTGCTTGGTGGTTGGACATCGTCGAACTATGCCGCGTTGGTGTGTACACAGTTACCCATATGTGAAGGTAACTGGATGAGCTATCTCGACTTCAAAAATGCGTTCGATTTTGCTCAACACGGCCATGATAACTATGAGTTTGGTGTGTTGGAGTATCCCGCAAGGCTCACCATCCATGTCATGCACAGGTTCGGGGCTATTTTGGCGACGTTAACGGTGCTGATGATCGTGTACCAGCTATGGAAATTTGGCCAAGTGCCTCACCAAAAGCTGAGCGTGATTGTCGCATTAGTATTGTTTACTCAAATCAGCCTTGGGATCAGTAACGTATGGTTTCATTTACCCATTTCAGTTGCGGTTTTGCATAACCTAGTCGCAGCGATGTTGCTAATCAGCATGGTGGTGACCAATTTTGTGGTCTGGCAACGCAAACCGAGTGAGAGTTTGGTGAAGAACAGTGTATTACAAGGAGGTAATCATGGTCAGTAGAACGTCAACACAACATGGAGTGGTGGTTCAAGGCGTAGCCTCAAGTCCTAAGATAGCAGCTAGCAATGACATCGCTTTAAATAACGAAACGGCTGCAAAAAACAAAGCTGTTTGGAAGGTCTATTTAACACTGACCAAGCCGAAAGTGGTGGCTTTGATGCTGCTAACTGCATTGGTTGGAATGTGTTTGGCTGTGCCGAATGGATTGCCTTTACAGCAAACTCTGTTCGGAATGATTGGGATAGGGTTAATGGCAGGTTCAGCGGCTGCGTTTAACCACTTGATCGATAAAAAGATCGACGGTCAGATGACTCGAACAAATCGCCGCCCTTTACCATCTGGTGAACTGAGTAGTGTGCGTGTGTTCAGCTTTGCAGCAGGTATAGGGTTACTTGGGTTTGCTACGTTAGTGGTGTGGGTCAATCAACTCACGGCTTGGTTAACCTTTGCAAGCTTATTAGGCTATGCGGTGATTTATACCATGTACTTGAAGCGAGCGACGCCACAAAACATCGTGATAGCAGGGATAGCTGGCGCAATGCCACCGTTATTGGGCTGGACGGCAGTCACCAACGAGCTTCATTCAAATGCTTGGTTGTTGGTGATGATCATCTTTATTTGGACACCTCCGCACTTCTGGGCGTTGGCAATTCATCGTCGTGATGAGTATGCCAAAGTGAATATCCCCATGTTGCCTGTTACCCATGGTATTGCTTACACCAAAACATCGATTCTGCTCTATACCTTGCTGCTAAGCATCGTATGTATATTGCCGGTGTTGGTCGGCTTGAGTAGTTGGATATATCTAAGCGCTTCATTGGTACTCAACGGTGGGTTTATTTATCACGCTTGGGTACTTAAGTATCGTGATGAGCCTAACATGGCGATGAAGACCTTCAAGTTCTCTATTTATCATCTTATGATTTTGTTTGTTGCTCTGTTGGCGGATCATTATCTGCTCTGATAGCTCTGATAGCTCTGATAGCTCTGATAGCTGTATATAGTTCTATATAGCTCAAACAAGGTTATTCCCATATCAAAACCAAACCTTTGGTTTCCACTAACCAAACCCTGACATGTCATGTATGAAAAGCCGGACAATTGATTGGCATGAATTATATAAAGGAACCGGTAATGGAATTCACTGAGCAAGATAGAGATGCTTTGTACCAAACGTGGATGTCACAAAAATCTCGAATGCGAATTACGCAGATGGAGTTTTCAAAAAAGCTAGGGATGAACCAGTTGGATTTTTCTCGAGTGCTAAGAGGGGAGAAAGCATTAACCATGTCTTTCGTTAGTCACTTCTGTCGTTTGCTTCATTTGGAGCCAAGGAATGTGCTCCCTTCACTTAAAGAAGACAATGAATCCGGGCCCAAAGTGGTTTATCTGAAAAGTAGAATGAGTGTTGATGGTGAGATCCAAAATGCTTATATCGAAGGCAATCAGGTGATCGTAAAGTATGCACATACCGTTCAGAACCATTGATTTTAGATCGAGCTCTGAGTTTACCTCTTTTCCTACAACTTTTTCACTTAGGGTATGGCATACTTATTTGATTCCTTGATTTACTTAAGTGCGTTATGAAACCTTTAAAAGTCCTTTTGCTTGTTGCAACCAGCATGTTTTTGTTTGGTTGTGCAGGCGGCCCAATTAAAACCGCGACTAAGTTCACCAGTTATGAAGATTTTCAGCCTGGCCCTGATGGTGGTGTTGACTTAGTTTGGGCAAGGATAGGGCTGCGTGACGAACAACGTTTGAATTCTAAGTTAGACGCTTATGACTCAGTGGTGATCGACCAAGTCTTTGTGTTGGCAGAAGAAGGCACATTAGATCAGGAAGACATTCAGGAGCTCACAGATCATATGGTGAGCCGTTTGGAAGCGAAAATATCGCCTCATAAAACGATTGTCGATGAACCAACAGGGAACACGCTACGTTTGAGTATTGCCTTAAGTAATGTTGAAACGCCCAATCCGATCTTAGCCGTGACAAGCAGTGTGCTGCCGTTTGGCCTTGCGATGTCGACTATATCTAAGGTGACGACAGGCGAGCACACCAACGTTGGGAGCGCCAGTGTTGAGCTATTGGTCAGTGATGCGCAAGACGGCACTCCATTGTTTGCAGCTATCGACCGCGAAGCGGGTAACAAAGACTTTTCTACTATGATTGATTCGCTAGATGACGCCAAAGATGCGATCAACTATTGGGTTGAACGTTTAGGTGATACTCTACAGAACATCGACGACGTCTAGAAAGAGCTTGTAATGCTAGAGAAAGAGAACCTAATTAAGCTAGCCAGAATGCAAATGCCATTTGGCAAGTACGCTGGCCGCCCCTTGATTGACCTACCTGAAGAATACTTGCTGTGGTTCGATAAAAAGGGCTTCCCACAAGGTGAGTTGGGCGACTTAATGCAGTTATGTTTAGCTCTCAAGATTGAGGGCTTAGATTCTGTGGTGCAACCGCTTAAATATGACTATTAGCCCTAAGTAGTCCCAGTCCATCCCCCCATAGTTCTAAACTAAAACCCATACACATAAGTGACGAGTAGTGGTGATTTTCTGAGGAACATTCATGGCAAAAACTGAATCTTGCCTTTCTAGTTTACCCCACTAGAGTCGCTGTAACTTTAATATCGCCCCTTATCACCTTTCCTCAAAGCTCTCGTCTTCATTATTAATTATTAGTCATCCACTATGTTCATTAATGACGAGTTCAAAATCTACTAGCTTTACCTTGCCCTCAGTGACCTGTACACACAGACAGTTTATTGCTTATTGAATCAATCATGGCCTAAAGAAGAGTGGCTTTTAACTCTGAGTGAGCACGAACTTAACGAGGGTTTTGGTGTTAAGTCGTTGAATGGTATGTGGATTTTTGGGTAACTAAGAATGATAACGAGCGTTACATCGGCGGCAATATGTGTTTGCACGTTGTCACACTGAATGTGTAGACCCGATTTTATATTAAATGCATAGCATCCAGTTGGTTATAAGCAACCTTTTTGATACATTGGCTGGGTGAATTCGTGTTTGCACGATATTAAAATGCTATGAGCTTCCAAGAATTAGAAGGAAAATATGGCAGTTTTAGAAATTCTGACAGCACCAGACCCAAGGCTTAAGGTCAAAGCGGAAAAGGTGCAAGATCTTTCGACGGTACAAACATTAATAGACGATATGTTGGAAACGTTATATGCGACTGACAATGGTATCGGTTTGGCATCGACACAAGTTGGTCGCAAAGAGGCGGTTGTTATTATCGACCTTTCAGAAAGTCGAGATGAACCGTTAATTTTGGTTAACCCTGAAGTGGTTAGTGGATCGGATAAAGCATTGGGTCAAGAAGGTTGTTTATCAGTTCCTGACTATTATGCAGACGTAGAGCGTTTTACTTCGGTTGTTGTGTCTGCTTTAGATCGCGAAGGTAAGCCAATTACTATCGAAAGTGATGAGTTTCTAGCTATCGTAATGCAGCACGAAATAGACCATTTGTCGGGAAACTTGTTTATTGACTATCTTTCACCACTTAAGCGTCAAATGGCTATGAAAAAGGTCAAAAAGTACGTTAAAGCGCACTCTCAACCCCGCTCATAACTAATAAGGATTAAGGTGTTGCGCAGCCAACACTAAATCCCAAGTGTTGAACAAGCCCGAAGCCACCTTATCAATCAGTTAGCTGTTTTTCGCTATACGCTTCAACGCCTATACGCATGAGTGGCATATTTACTATTGTAGTCAGTAGTTTAGAGCGGATTACTTACTTATGAAGTAAGACCTTACCATTTTGGTCTACGGCATGAAGGCTAAAGTGGTTTTTAGCTAGGTCGATACCGCAGAAATAAGAATATTCAGACATGGTGCCTCCGGTGCAATTAAGTACCACATAAGTGTGGCAGATCCTCGGGAGGGGGAATCCATGTCATTCGTTATAAGCAGGAGAGTAAATTGAGAGAAATTTGGTATGAGCAATTAGAGAGGGTATATTCAAATATTCTTGCTTTCATAATTCTGGGTTTATTTTCTGGTTTTATAGTTGGTGGTCAAAGTACGTTAGAGAGCTGTGAGTGGTTAAACAGTTATCTAAAGTTTGCAAATATAGAAATAGATTATGGTGATTTTGGTAGTAGCCTTCTTTCAGAGCATCTAGCTCCAAATTCACTTACACTGATCCTTATTTTTACATTTATCTTATCAGCTCTGCATAGAATTTTTTTGGAGCAATTGAAACTAAGCCAGGATATAAAAAAGGAGTTACTTATAGTTTAGTTAACTTTGGGTCATTACTCGCTATTGCGTGGCTTGGACTTATGGTGGGAATATCCTTTCCAGCTTTAATTTTTGATGGTTTTTCTACAGCAATGCGATTTTGGATAATATCAATATACCCAATAATGTTTTTAATTGAAGTTGTATTTTGCTTGAAGCTTTTATATTGGGGTGGGTTGTGCGAGATACCTGTTTATATCGAAGAAAGGAAACAATGGAAAAGGCGAACACGTATTGAATAATGCCGTTCGGATAAGCATTATTGCTTGAACCTGAACGGATATTTGGCTGGGA
>NZ_JBFSPI010000090.1:0-20792 GCF_041464685.1 Vibrio sp. 10N.237.312.B06 | reverse complement strand
AATCTCTCCACCCCTGCCATATTTAAGGCTCTAGCAGAAATGCTAGAGCCTTTTTATTTTCTGAATCTAATATATGCCATTAGCAGAGCAGCGGATTCCCCGACTTATACCAATCCGGAAAATTAACTGATCAGGTTTATCCAATCCCTTCTGCTCATTTTTGTGACACGATCTTTGCACTCAAGAAATCCATTCCAAGCGCGACAAACCTTAGAAACAATGTCGTTATAATCAGTGAAACTTTGATTCGCTAGATAATGTTGTCGCAACCAACTCTAAACTTGCTCTATAGGGTTAAGCTCTGGAGAGTAGGGAGGAAGCTTAATAGTACTGACGTTATTAAACTCTCTCGCAATATCATCGGTATGCCAGCCTGCACCATCCATTATAACGACAGCATGACGTCCTTTTTCAGTAGCCTTAGATATCTGCTCTAAGTGATTTGTCATTATGTCCTTGTTAACCCAAGGAACCACTATGGCTTCGCCAATTCCTCTTTCAGGGCATACCGAACCAAACAAATAAGCGTATTCAAATTGCTGTTGTTTTACCACGCGAGGCCTCGTTCCACGAGTCGCCCAAAGACGTGTCGTTGTGTTCTGTTGGCCAAACCTAGCTTCGTCTTGAAACCAGACATCAACACTCTCTAGCCCAATATGGCCGGGGATCTTAAGGATCGTTTCGATTTGGAATTTTTTAAAATCGTCTTGTATTTGCTGTGATTGTTTAGGGTGTTTGGAGCGAGAGGTTATCCAAGAAAACCCCATGTGGTCGAGGAGATAATAGATGGAATTAGGGTGGTAGTGCTTATCAAAGTGTTTAACGATGTAGTCATGTATATCGCTTCCGACAAGGCGCCCGCCTGAAGGGAACTCTGCTTCTTTCTTAATGAATGTACAGAGTTGTTTTCGTTGTTCTGCATTGAGATATGCAGGTCTGCCTGTGCGAGGTTTTTCTTGAAGCCCTTCCAATCCTTCTTCAAGAAATGCTTGAACCCATTTGTTTACACTAGTTCGACTGACTTTAAGGTATGTGGCAATTTGAGTGCGCGAGTGCTAGTAAGCGAACCTTCATTTGAATGGTTTTTTGTTGGCTTGCTAGCTTTTTAAAATCAGTATTATTAAGGCTATCCATGGCGATTTTCTGTAAGAGTTCGACAGCCTCAATTAGATCATATTTTTACTTTAATTGGTATCAGCCCACCTAACTAACCAAATTTAAGGCTCTAGCAGAACTGCTGGAGCCTTTTTTATTATAATGGTTTCGCTTAATTTGTGTAATTTGGATATTCGAACCTAAACGCTTCCGTAATAGTTTGAAGATCGAGTCAAGGAGGGAGGTCTTTTGGCTTTCTATATGTGTGATATTTAAGCTGTCATTTCTTGCCTTGGCTGATATTTGATCTTAGAAAGGTAAGTGCTCACTTATCCCAGCTTCTTTTATAAACAACCAACAACACAATCCCCACTTCTTTATGAGAATTATTCTCAATATTTTGTTACATTTTGGTCGTTATTACTAAAAGGCAACAAATATGGATATTTCCCGTCGTAAGTTTATTCAATCATCTCTCGCTATTTCTGCACTAACTGTTTTGCCCGCTTGTTCTATGAAGCGGTCTGTTGATGGGCAAGGTAAGTATGTTTATGACTTAACTGCTGAACCTTCAACAGCTGAGTTAGTCGCGGGATTTGATACCAATGTCTTAGCCTTTAATGGACAGATCCCAGCTCCGACGATTCGATGTCGACAGGGTGAAAAGGTCACAATTCGTTTTACGAATAAGCTATCAGAGCCGACGACTATCCATTGGCATGGCTTAAGAATCCCTATCGAAATGGACGGTGTCCCCTTCTTAAGTCAGCCACCGATCATGCCAGGTGAAACATTCATTTATGAGTTTACACCGCCAGATGCTGGCACATTTTGGTATCACCCACATATGAATAGCGTTAAACAACTTGGTATGGGTTTAGTTGGCCTTATTATCGTAGAAGAAAGCACTCCCGTGCAGTTTGACGAAGAACACGCATTGATGCTTAAACATTGGCATATCGACAAGCAAGGTCAATGGAAAGACTTAATGATTCCTCGACTCAGTGCTCGTATGGGCACTCCTGGTGAGTGGAGTAGTGTTAATGGAGTTCATGAACCCGTATATCAGTTGAAGCAGTATGCCGCGACTAGACTGCGTATTGCTAATGTCGATAATACGATCACTTATCCTATTGCTATCGAAGGGGCTGAGGCTTGGGTGATTGCCATCGATGGTAACCCTGTGAAAACGCCTTACAAACTGATTCAACATAAAATCGGTCCAGGGATGCGTGTTGATATCGGACTGATCGCTCCTAAAGCTGGTGAGCGAGTTAACGTTCTCCAAATGAAAGGGCGTTTCCCATTTTCTTTGTGTGAATTTGAAGTCGTAGATTCAGCATTTACTCAAGAGCGAGTGTTGCCATTATTACCATTGAATCCAGTACCTAACCTAGATCTTTCTAATGCTGAAGAGATCGATTTCGTGTTCGAGTGGGAGGGTGCAGTTTCACCTGTATCTAAAGATGGTAAATCGATGCCTAAATTTTGGCTTACTAATAAACGAGCGTGGGAGGGGATGAGCAAAGACAATATCCCTGAGCCGTTGGCGACTTTAGAGCTAGGTAAGACTTACATATTTGATCTTAAGAACGTCACTCAATATCATCACCCGATTCATATTCATGGTCATACATTCACTGTATTGGAACTTGATGGTAAAAAAATTCAAAAACCTTTCCATACCGATACAGTGCTACTTGGAAAAAACGGCCGAGCTAAAGCTGCATTTGTTGCAGACAACCCAGGACGCTGGATGTATCACTGTCATGTTATAGAACACATGAAAACGGGTCTAATGGGATATATCGAAGTTAAGTGACACCTGTAACGTTTAATATTTGCGCATGCATTCTTAGTTTCTACCCTCGCTTTTATCGGCGTTAAAGCTAGAATATAGGGATTATTGTTTGGGAGGATTCATGGGCCAGTTATCTATTTTAGGTTTTATTGCCATTGGTGGCGCATTTGGTGCTTGTTCGCGCTATTTGATTTCAGAGTTATGTGTGGTGATGCTAGGGCGTGGTTTTCCTTATGGTACGCTAACTGTTAACGTGATTGGCTCTTTAATTATGGGCTTACTCATCGCAGCGTTTGAGAATGAGATGGTTGCGACAGAACCATGGAGACAAATTATCGGTCTTGGTTTCCTTGGAGCACTGACTACATTTTCTACATTTTCGATGGATAACGTGCTTCTCATGCAGCAGGGTGCTTTCTTTAAGATGGGACTCAATGTGTTACTCAACGTGGTTCTCAGCATCTCAGCAGCATGGATCGGCTTCCAACTTTTGATAAAGTCTTAAAACTTTCTTACGATTTGTTAACAACTCGGCTTGGTTTATCCAAGCCGTTTTTATATACTCGATCGAACTTGTCGGAGTGCCATATGGCTGAGACCGTTAACTCGGGATCCGTTGAACCTGATCAGGCTAATACCTGCGAAGGGAACAAGAGTAGATATCTAACTAGAATCCTTCTAGAGATCTATCTCCAGATCATAACTGTATTTCTTACCGTGATCCCTCTTGTAGCATCTAATCCGTCAAGCATTTTTATCCCTATAAATAATGGCTAAAAGCCAAGGAAAAATGCTATGTCGAGTCGTAAACAAGCAAGACTGGAAGCGAAGAATTTCATCGATTCTTTATCCGTACAACCTTATCCAAATTCAAAAAAAGCTTACATCCAAGGATCTCGAGAAGATATTCAAGTTCCTGTACGAGAAATATCACTCGCTGATAGCCTTGTCGGTGGTACCAAAAAAGAGCCTGTATTCGAACCTAATGTACCCATTCAAGTTTACGATACCTCAGGTGTTTACACTGACCCCACACATCAAATAGACCTGTATAGCGGCCTTCCTAAGTTGCGTGAGCAATGGATTGATGAGCGTGGTGATACGGAACTGTTAGACGATGTAAGCTCTGTTTACACTAAAGAACGTTTAGAAGATGAAACTCTAGACGACCTTCGTTACGGCAACCTACCTAGAATTCGTCGTGCGACTGGCGATCAATGTGTTACTCAGCTGCACTATGCTCGTCAGGGGATTATCACTCCTGAGATGGAGTACATTGCTATACGTGAGAACATGGGGCGTCAGAAGTTTGCTGATGAGCAGCTTAACCACCAACATCCTGGCCATAACTTTGGCGCAAATCTACCGAAAGAAATTACCCCTGAGTTTGTGCGCAAAGAGGTTGCTGAAGGTCGAGCTATTATCCCTTCAAACATCAACCACCCAGAATCAGAACCGATGATTATTGGTCGCAACTTCTTAGTGAAGGTGAACGCTAATATCGGTAACTCTTCAGTAAGCTCTTCGATTGAAGAAGAAGTTGAGAAGTTAGTATGGTCAACTCGCTGGGGTGGCGATACCGTAATGGACCTTTCTACCGGCCGTAATATTCACGAGACTCGCGAATGGATCTTACGTAACAGCCCTGTACCAATCGGTACGGTTCCTATGTATCAAGCTCTTGAAAAAGTGAATGGCGTTGCGGAAGACCTTAACTGGGAAGTGATGCGCGATACTTTGATTGAACAAGCAGAGCAGGGTGTTGATTACTTCACTATCCACGCAGGTTTGTTGCTTCGCTACGTTCCGATGACGGCCAAACGAGTGACCGGCATTGTTTCTCGTGGTGGTTCTATTATCGCGAAATGGTGTCTTGCACATCACCAAGAGAGCTTCCTATATACACACTTCCGCGAGATCTGTGAGATCTGTGCGAAGTATGATGTGGCCCTGTCATTAGGTGATGGCTTACGTCCAGGCTCTATTGCAGATGCCAATGATGAGGCTCAATTCTCGGAGTTACGTACTCTAGGTGAGTTGACTAAAGTCGCTTGGGAATACGACGTTCAGGTGATCATTGAAGGCCCAGGTCATGTGCCAATGCACCTAATCAAAGAGAATATGGATGAGCAGTTAGAACACTGCCATGAAGCGCCTTTCTATACGTTAGGTCCACTGACGACAGATATTGCTCCTGGTTACGACCATATTACCTCTGGTATTGGCGCGGCCATGATTGGTTGGTACGGCTGTGCGATGCTCTGTTATGTAACCCCTAAAGAGCATCTCGGCTTACCAAACAAAGAAGATGTGAAGACCGGCCTGATTACTTACAAGCTAGCTGCACACGCTGCTGACCTTGCGAAAGGGCACCCAGGCGCACAAATCCGAGATAATGCATTATCTAAAGCACGTTTTGAATTCCGTTGGGAAGACCAATTTAATCTAGCTTTAGACCCTGAAACAGCACGTTCTTTCCATGATGAAACTCTGCCACAAGAATCCGGTAAGGTTGCTCACTTCTGCTCAATGTGTGGACCTAAATTCTGCTCGATGAAGATCTCTCAGGAAGTCCGAGAGTATGCGAAAGACACCGAACAAGTGGCCGCGGATCAGGCTATCGAGATTAAGATGCTAGATAATCCGCTGGAAGGGATGCGTCAGAAATCACAAGAGTTCCGTGATACTGGCTCTGAACTTTACCACCCTGCAGTAGGTGCAAAAGAAGCTCAATTAGAGGAGTAATGACAGTGAAGATACTCATCCCATCTCAAAATATTGAGTTAACGGGAGAGGTGCAGAACTGTCTATTGGTTGCTAAGCGACAAGGCTTGGCAACCGATGCAGTTGAGTTGGGTGTAAGCCCAACTCAATACTTCTCTATCGTTGACACTCAGCAGGCGTTATCTATTGGCTTTGCTCATGATGTTGATTCATTGGCGGAGTGTCAGCTAGCGAAACTGAACCACGTTGTTGATTACAGTAGTTCAGTCGCGCTAACTGAGGTTTGTGATGCCTTTATACAAACTCCGAATACCATCTATGTCGGTGTCTCAGATGATTCAACTGTACTGGATATCTGGTCACACCGGGATGCTAATCGTGCTATCAAGAGTGAAACTACAGCTCATCAGGAGTTAGATAATCGCGGCCACTTTGCTTGGTTACTTACTTTGTTGGCTCTGGAATTCCCATTAGAGGACGCATTAGTTTTAGCTCGCGCATCGTCCAATGTTTCACGTGGAACATGGCCAGCACATTACCAAAACTTTCCAATTCCAGCTCTTGAAGATCAACGATTGAATATAAGCGTTGGTTGGGCTAATCAAGGGACAGTGCTTTCTTTTCCTGAGCTGGGTAAGAATAGTCTAGGTTTATACCCTGTGGTTGATGATGTTGAGTGGATCGAAAGGTTGCTCAAGCTCGGAATTAACACTGTTCAACTACGTATTAAAAACCCGCAGCAAGTGGACTTAGAACAACAAGTCGCGCGATCAATCGAGCTTGGTCGAGAGCATAACGCTCAGGTTTTTATCAATGACTATTGGCAGCTTGCACTCAAGCATGACGCATTTGGTGTTCATTTGGGGCAAGAGGATATTGAAGAGTCAAACCTCTCACAGTTGAGCCAAGCAGGTATCAAGATCGGTCTCTCTACTCATGGCTATTACGAGTTGCTCCGCATTGTTCAAATCAACCCAAGCTATATTGCGCTAGGGCATATCTTCCCAACAACAACTAAACAGATGCCATCAAAGCCTCAAGGTTTAGTTCGTTTATCTCTGTATCAACAGCTGATTGATACTATCCCATACACAGACCAACTCACTGGTTATCCGACGGTTGCTATTGGCGGTATTGACGAATCGACAGCTGAGCAGGTGTGGGAGTGTGGGGTATCGAGTTTGGCGGTGGTACGTGCGATTACATTGGCGGAAGACCCGCAGAAAGTGATCGAATTTTTCGAAAAACTGATGGCACCTAAATCTCCAACTCTTAAGGAAGAGGTTATACAGGAGCCTAGCTATGCTGAGTGACTTTGAATTCATTCGTTATCAACGACAAATTGCGTTACCTGAAGTGGGTGAGCAAGGGCAACGCAACTTACTAAATAGTCATGTGTTGTTGATTGGTTGTGGTGGCTTAGGTAATGCTGCGGCTTTTTACCTGGCTGCTTCTGGTGTTGGAAAGATCGTGCTGGTCGATGATGATTGTGTCGATTCATCGAACCTGCAACGACAGGTCGCGTTCAGGGAAAGTCAGTTAGGTTCGCCTAAGGTTGAAGCTCTCAAGCAACAAGTGAGTGAACTCAATGGTCGCAGCCAAGTAAGAACCATCAATCAACGAATGAGTGAAAGTCAGCTTGAGCTTGAAGTGATGCTAGCTGACTTAGTGTTGGATTGTACTGACAACTTCGAGTCACGCCAGCAGGTTAACCAAGCATGTTTCAGCACGAAGACCCCTTTGATTTCTGGTTCTGCAATTGGCTGGAAAGGCCAGTTTATTGTATTTGATTATCAGAATCAGAAAGGGTGCTATCACTGCTTGTTCCCGTTCAGACATCATCCACAAACGACTCGTTGTAGCGATAGCGGCATTATAGGCCCAGTTGTTGGCACCATAGGTAACCTTCAAGCTTTGGCTGCTATTCAACGTCTAACTCGTGGTGAGTTTCAGGTCGCAACACACCAACTCAAACTGTTCGATGGCCAGACGATGAATTGGCAAAACCTTATGGTCACTCAAGATAGTGAATGTCCTGTGTGCAGTGCGTCTGTAGTTAAGCATTTAGAAGAAGAAATCCAATGAGCCATATAACGATCTCGATAAACGAGCAACCAGAACAGGTAGCGTACTCTTCGTCTCTAGCGGACATTATCCAAGCTCTATCATTACCTGATCTAGGTTGTGTATTTGCAATCAATAATGCGGTTGTCCCGCGTAGCCAGTGGCAACAAACGGTCGTCAATGAAGGCGACGCTATATCCCTTTTCCAAGCCATTGCAGGAGGCTAACCATGTTAACTATCGCAGATAAAACGTTTCAATCTCGACTCTTTACTGGAACTGGCAAGTTTGCCAATAAGCACTTGATGGCGAGTGCTATCGAAGCCTCAGGTTCTCAACTGGCAACTATGGCGCTGAAGAGAGTTGATATTCGCTCTGAGCAAGACGACATTTTACAACCCATCATTGATGCTGGTGTGAACTTACTACCGAATACGTCAGGTGCTAAGAATGCAAAAGACGCCGTCTTTGCTGCGCATTTGGCTCGTGAAGCACTGGGTACAAATTGGCTCAAACTGGAAATTCACCCAGATCCAAAGTACTTGATGCCGGACCCAATTGAAACGCTTAAAGCTGCTGAGCAACTGGTCAAAGATGGCTTTGTAGTGTTGCCTTATTGCCATGCCGACCCAGTTTTGTGTAAGCGTTTGGAAGAGGTGGGTTGTGCGGCAGTGATGCCGTTAGGTGCGCCGATTGGTTCAAATAAGGGTATTGCGTCTGCAGACTTCTTAGAGATCATTATCGACCAAGCGAACGTGCCTGTGATTGTTGATGCGGGTATTGGCGCGCCATCACATGCTGCACGTGCAATGGAAATGGGCGCAGACGCTGTGTTAGTGAATACCGCAATTGCTGCTTCTCAACAGCCGGTTGAAATGGCAATTGCGTTTAAGTTGGCAGTTGAAGCGGGGCGTATGGCTTACCTTGCTGGACTTGCAGGAAAAGTATCTCACGCGGTTGCTTCGAGCCCGTTAACTTCATTCCTAGACGAGTAGTATTGCTATGACGTTTGTTGATAGATTTAAACAGCTCAACTGGGATGACATTGGTATGTCTATCTTCAGTAAAACGGCAGCGGATGTTGAACGTGCTCTGAGTAAACCCAAACGTGACTTAGAAGACTTTAAGGCTCTGATCTCTCCGGCGGCAGAACCTTACTTAGAGCAGATGGCACAACAATCGTTGGCTCTAACTCGTAAGCGATTTGGCAATACAATGTCGCTTTATATTCCTTTGTACCTTTCTAACCTGTGCGCTAACGCGTGCACGTATTGTGGTTTCTCAATGGAGAACCGTATCAAGCGCCGCACGCTTACTTTGGATGAAATTGATGCCGAAAGTGCGGCTATCAAAAAGATGAAGTTCGATAGCGTTTTGTTGGTCACCGGTGAACATGAAACTAAGGTCGGGATGAATTACTTTCGACAGGTGTTGCCGAATATCAAAAAGCAATTCAACTACCTTGCGATGGAAGTGCAGCCGCTTGACCAACAAGATTACGCCGAACTTAAAACGCTTGGTTTAGATGCGGTGATGGTTTATCAAGAGACCTATCAACCGAGGACCTACGCTGAGCATCATCTACGTGGTAATAAAATGGATTTTGAATATCGTCTTGAAACCCCTGATCGCTTGGCAAAGGCGGGGATTGATAAGATAGGTATTGGTGCCTTGATTGGTTTGGAAGATTGGCGAACCGACTGCTTCTTTGTTGCTGCTCACTTAGATTACCTAGAGCGAACTTATTGGCAGACTCGCTACTCAATTTCGTTCCCACGCCTTCGCCCGTGCGAGGGGGGAGATTCTAGTGGAGGCTTGCAGCCTAAGTCGATCATGAACGATAAACAGTTGGTTCAGCTTATCTGCGCATATCGACTCTTGAATCCTGAAGTCGAGCTATCTCTATCTACTCGTGAGTCAGCAACCTTCCGCGACAATGTGTTGCCATTGGGAATCACCAGTATGTCGGCGGCTTCTAAAACCCAACCCGGTGGTTATGCTTCTGGTGAAGAAGAGCTTGAGCAGTTTGAGATCAGTGATGAGAGAAGTGCTGCTGATGTCGAGTCGATGATTCGTCAGCGAGGTTTCGACCCAGTGTGGCGTGATTGGCATAGCGCCTATTCTGGTTAAGCTACATATTGCTCGATGTTCCACGTGAAACATCGATGTAATGATACAGGCAAATAAAAACGGCTACCTTTGGGTAGCCGTTTTGCTATTTGCTATTTAACTTATTAACCGAGCAAGCTCGTTTTGGGTCAGTTAAGCGCTTAGCTAAGCATTAAGCGTGAGCCAATGGAGTTGTCGATTGGCGTAACCATTCCAATGTATCACCTTCAACTAATGGGCTAACGTCGTTCCATACCTTCTGATGGTAGTCGTTCAGCCACGCCAGTTCAGGTCGTGTTAGCAAATCAACATTGATGTTGCGCTTATCGATAGGGCAACGAGTTAGTGACTCAAAGGTTAGTACTGAGAAGTCGCCTTGAGTTGGCAGTTCAACAACCAGTTCTAGGTTTTCGATGCGGATACCAAACTCATCAGCACGGTAGTAACCCGGCTCGTTTGATAACACCATGCCTTCAACAAGAGGTACGTCGATCAGCTTCTTAGAGATGCTTTGTGGACCTTCATGAACACTTAGGAAATGACCAACACCGTGACCAGTACCGTGGTCGTAGTCGAAGCCTTCAGCCCATAAGTGTTGGCGAGCTAGGATATCAAGTTGGAAACCACGAGTACCCTGTGGGAAACGTGCACGTGCAATGCCGATGTGACCTTTAAGCGCTAACGTGAACTGTTGGATCATTTCGTTGCTTGGCTGGCCAATTGCGATAGTACGAGTGATGTCGGTTGTACCATCTAGATATTGGCCACCTGAATCGACTAGGTACAGAGTATTTAGTTCTAGCTGACCGGGTTCAGGTTGGTTCTCATGGTTGTAGTGACACATTGCAGCGTTGCCACCTGCTGCTGAAATTGTGTCAAAACTTAAGTCCATCAGCGTTGGGTCTTGCTCGCGGAATGATTGTACTTTGTCTGCTAGTACAGCTTCGTTGTGCAGGTTACCTTGCGCGACTTCTGCATCAATCCAAGACAGGAATTTCGCCATCGCCACGCCATCTCGAATGTGACACGCTTTCATGCCGGCAATTTCAGTTGCGTTCTTAGCGGCTTTTGGCATTAAGCTTGGGTCTGCTGCTTCAATGATATAAGCACCAGCGTTTTGTAGAACCAGCGTGTACCAAGCATTACTGGTACCTGAATCAACAGACACATTCTTACCCTCTAAAGATTGAAGGCGGGCTTCAAGCTCTGATGGGTGAGAAACTCGAATACCATTACCAACGTGTGCTTCAAAGCCTGCTGGGATGCGTGCTGGGTCTAGGAAGAAATCGACGCTTTCATCAGCGTGAATGATTGCATTAGACAGTACAACAGGTAGGCGAGATACGTCTAAACCACGAATGTTAAGCAACCAACAGATAGAATCGAGCTCGGTAAGGATAGCGGCGTCCGCACCTTTTGCTTTTAGTAAGCCAGCAATCTCAGCACGCTTGCTCTCGCTTGCTTGACCAACGGCGTTTGTTGCCATTAGGCGAACATCAGACACGACAGGTTCAGGACGATCAGACCAAAGCTCATCTATTGGGTTTATTGATAGCGTTGTTAGCTCAACTTTCTCTGCGAGTTTTGCTTGTGCGCCTTTCAACCAAGCTGCGGTGTGCATGCGTGGGTCGAATGCAACCTTGCTGCCTTGTGGCAATGAATTGATGATCCAATCTAAAGCCGGTTCTTCAATAAGGTGGCGATACTCAAATAACTCTGCTGGTACCTGCTTACGAACCTGAACGGTGTAGCGACCATCTACAAAAATAGCAGCAGTTTCACGAGTGATAACAGCGGCACCTGCAGAGCCAGTGAAACCTGTTAACCAGTGAAGTCGCTCGTTATGAGCGGGAACGTATTCACCTAGATATTCGTCTTCATGTGGAATGATAACGGCATCTAGGTTGTTTGTTTCAAGCCAAGCTCGAACCGCAGCAACGCGTTCAGCAGTGATATTGTGCATCTGTGTTTATCCTTATTGTTAGGGTCCTTGTTAACACTCACAGTCGATATACATGCGAGGGGACTTATTAGGTCAATAAGCTAGCGCTTTTGTTCGTTTGCTGCAAACGCTGTACGCCATTTTTATCTAAGGTGCAGAGTTTTTTCTTTGATGATATCTCGTAACCAAGTTAAGGCTGGGTCATTTTCTCTGTCACGGTGCCAAAACAAAGTGTATGCCATCGGTGGGAATTCCATTGGCAAAGGAACAACCACTAAGTCGAGCTGCTTAGCGACGAGGTAAGTAAAGTGGCTTGGTGCGGTAAACACAAAGTCGGTGTAAGTACACAGGCTTGCGGCGCTATTGAAGTCTGGAACAGAAATAGCGATATCACGTTGATGGCCAAGATCAGCCAGTTTGTAGTCGAGCAGCCAGCGGTCGTTACCATCACACCTTACTTGTACATGACGCTGCGCAAGGTAGGTTTCCAAATCCCATTTACCATTCAGAGCGGGGTGGTTGCGTCTTAGCACACACATCTGTGCGTCGCGGTAGATCTCTTGTTCGCAAATGTCGTCTGGCGGCAGCATAGTTAAACGCGCATCGTTGATGTCGATGTCTTTGCCAGTGAGTCCGATATCTAGTTCGCCAAGTTGCAGTTTCTTAAAGGTTTGTTCTGTCCAAGCATGGGTGTTGATATTGACCTTAGGTGCTTGTCGAAATATTGCAGGTAAGAAGTGCGGAAGAATCAGCGGGTAAACACTCTCAACGGCAGCAATATGAAAACTGTGGTCGCTGTTGTTGGGAATGAATGTCTCAGGCTGAGTGAGAACATCAAGTTGGTTGATCAACGTTTCTAACCGAGGCTTGAGGAACACAGCTTTCGGTGTTGGTCGTAGGCCATGAGCACTTCGCGTAAAAAGGGGGTCATTAAATTGTTCACGAAGCTTGGCTAGCGACTTACTCACCGCTGATTGGCTCAAGCATAATCGATGCGCAGTGCGAGTGACACTCAGCTCTTCCATCAGCACCTGTAAGCAAACCAATAGATTGAGGTCGAGGCGTGATAGTTTCTCGATATTCATGTGAGTTTCCTATTTGGAATAATGCTAATGAGTATATGCCATTTTTGTTCATATCTTTAGTTGGTTATTATGCACCTAAATTAACTCATTCGGAGAATCTTGTGCCTTCTAACGCGCTTCCAACCCCTAGTAAACTGCAGGTTGCTTTATTGGCAATGCTGGTTCTATTTAGCCCTCTGGCTATAGATATTTATCTTCCAGCTCTGCCACAAATTTCAACAGCGTTTCACGTGGAACACGCATTAGCACAAGATACGATTACTTGGTTTTTATTCGCCATGGGTGTCGGGCAATTATTTGCAGGCCCTTTGGCTGATAAGCTAGGACGTCGAACCGTTGCATTGGGAGGTGTTAGTATCTATGCATTGAGTGCTTGCTTGGCGTGGGCAGCTCAATCGATTGATATGATGCTAATAGCTCGGCTGCTACAAGGCTTAGGAGCTTGTGCGACTTCTGTAGCAGCCTTTGCGACGGTTCGCGATCTATTTGGCCCTGAGAAGAGTGGCCGTATGATCAGTTACCTTAATGGTGCAATTTGCTTTATTCCTGCATTAGCACCGATTCTTGGTGCGTGGTTGACTCAACAGTTTGGCTGGCGTTCGAACTTCAGCTTCATGGCTGTGTTCGCTGTCGTGGTTGGCACAATTTTGTTTTTCCAAATGAAAGAGTCTAATCCGGCGACAGAAAAGGTCGCGGTGTTCAAACTTGAGCGTTACTGGTCGGTATTGAAAACACCATCATTCATCTTCCATGCAACCTTATGCTTGATGGCGATGGCGGTCATTCTTGCTTACGTTACCTCTGCACCTGTTGTGCTGATGGAAAACCTAGGTTTGACGATGAATGAGTTTACGTTCTGGTTTGGCATCAACGCGGTTATCAACATCACGGCTGCATTCACTGCGCCGAAGTTTATGGATCGTTTTGGTACTTACAAAGCATTGGTTGTCGGTATTTCAACGCTTGGCTTAGCGGGTGTGGTTATGTTGGTGCTTGCTGAGCATGCTAGCGCGATCGCATTCATGCTGCCGATTTTCCTATCTTCAGTTGGCTTCGCTTGGATTCTTGGTGCCGCAGCCGGTAAGGCACTTGAACCTTTTGGTGACCGTGCGGGTACCGCAGCTGCGTTGCTTGGCTTGTTCCAAATGAGCGGTTCAGGACTGCTTGTTGGTACGATGCAACGTCTTGATTTAACGTCTCAAGTGATGATTGCTCTGCAAATGTTCCTTATTGTTCCTGCATTGTTAGTGCTTGCGAGCAAAGCGGGTAAGTCGTGGCACACGACGTTTGCTAAGGCATAAGTCTCAAGGGTGACAAAATATACAAATGGCGGTTTGCGAAACGTTAAAACATGGTATATTTGTCACTCATTGAAACGTTAGTCCCCAACGGAAAATACTGTAATGTCATTAACAACCTACGAAATGGCGCGCATCTTAGAACAAATGGAAGATGCACCTGAAAAGGTCATGTTTGGTAAATTGCTTAAAGAGCTAGGAAACCAAAGTGAAGAGCGTATTCGCAGTGCGGCAAAACAAGTTCCAATTGATACTTTGCGAGATATCATTTACCAATTTCAACGCGTGGTTGAATCTCGTAAAGGTGAACAAGTTCAGCTACTAGCAAAAGAGCTAGCCGAGCAAGGTATCTCTGCTGAAGAGCTACAAGCTTTTCTAAACAAGTAGTTTATTCCAGATAAAAAGAAACCACTCAATTGAGTGGTTTTTTGCGTTTTGGACCTATGTAAATTTAGAGACCATGGAAAAGAGGTTTAGTTTTTGAACTGCGCTTTTAAGATTCTATCAAGTGAAAATGGTCCAGCTCCCCATACCACGACGATAAGAATCATTAATCCCCAAAGCTGATGATCATAGAAGCCTTGTGCCCACAATACAGGGTATGACACGACGGCCATGATATTGAAAACGAACAGCACTGCAGCCATTGGTCGGGTTAACAAGCCAAGCGCTAAGAATACCGGCAGAATCAATTCAGCTGCGGTACCCATGTAAGCGGCCAATTCCCAAGGCAAAAGAGGCACTTGGTATTCCAATTCAAACAAGTAAAGGGTGCTATCCCAAGTGGCTATTTTGGTGAGTCCTGAATTAAAGAAGACCCACGCCACCCATAGGCGACAAAACAGAAGTAGTACGGGAACAAAAAGTGCCTGTGATTTCTCAATCAAACTGTCGTATTGAGCCATCATGTTCGTGACTGTGTTGTTATCCATATTATGTCTCCAATTCGGCATTGATTGAAAAGCCTGAGATGACGTTCAGTGTCATGACAGTATTCAGATGTTGTAGTAGTAAAGGGTCTATCGCTGAGAGCGTTTGACCCGATTGCAATTCAGTTAATAGTTGGTGGCTTTCTTGCGTCAAACGATGGCTCTCAACCTGTAAATTTTCCGCTCGGATTAACACCCCAAATTCAGGTTGCTTGATGTCTAACCCATCGAGTTGTTGCTGGTAGATAGCCTGCTCAAGCGCGATAATCGTATAGCTAGAATTAACTAGAGTTATTGAATCTTTGAGATGAAAGACTAAAGCGCCTTGTTGTTCTTGTGGTACATCAGCTAAACGAGAAAGAGGACGTTGGTCGACATGTGATTCTGAAACGCATCTCACCAAGCTATCTTTTTGCCATTCATACAAAGCTACTTCACCGAGATAAGGTGCAGCCTCGATAACCGCAGGAAAGGCTTGGATAGTTTGTTCAAAGTGTTCACCGTAACCACTGACATCACCAGAGGTTGATGGATAACTTAAGACATGTTGACGAGCCATTTGTTGGAAGCACTCTTCACCAACCAGCATTTCAGTGAGTGGGTAGGTTGCTGCCAGTACTTCGCTCAAGCTAATCACAAAGTTATTTCGGTAGATCTGTATGCGCTGTTCATCGGTAAAGTGGTTGCTCACTATGTCGCAGTGCTCACCATTGTTTTGATAGCGTAGGGCGTTAGCAAACTCCGATTGCACATTAGCTAAAGAGTGGCTCATGATGCGCGACTCCTTTGGTTAAACTTGTCGTGTTGATACAAAATATCACTGGCTTTGGCCGCTTCAGCCAATAAAATTGGTGGCTCTGGGATATCTAAATCCCACTCTATCAAGGTATGGCGCGAACCATGTTGTTCTATCCATTGCGTGTAGAGTTGCCATACTTCGTCACAGACAGGCTTGCTGTGGGTGTCTATCCAGATCTCACCTTGTTCGAGTTTCTTTTTGGTAAAACCTGCCAAGTGAATCTCTTCCACTTTGTCTGCTGGTATTCCATTGAGATACTCTTCACAGCTGAAACCGTGATTAAAAGATGAGACAAAAATATTATTGAAATCGAGCAGTAGGCGACACTCGGTGCGCTTCCGTACCTCGGCTAAAAATTCCCACTCTGGGATGGTTGAATGTTTGAAGGCAAGGTAGCTCGATGGATTTTCAATCAGCATAGGACGTTGTAGGCTGTCTTGAACCTCGATGACATTGCGGCAGAAGACTTCTAACGCCTCTTCGGTATAAGGCAGCGGCAACAAGTCATTGAAGTAATGACCGCCGGTCTGACTCCAGCTGAGGTGGTCAGAAACCAAGAAGGGGTCGATATCATCAATCAGATCTTTTAACTGCATCAGATGATGTTGATTGATGCGATCAACAGAACCTAGCGACAACCCAACACTGTGGCAACTTATGTTGTGGGCGTTACGAATTTCTCTCAGTTGTTGACGTTGCGGTGATTGAGTTAAAAAGTAGTTCTCGCTGTGCACCTCTAACCAACTCACTAAGGCTGGGTTTTGGCTGAAGAAGTCCAAGTGCGGTGTTCTAAGGCCAACCCCAGTGTTGGGATGAAGAGTTTGAGTCACAACGATTCTCCTAATAAGAAGTGGAGGTGAGCTGAATGTCAGCTCACCATGCTAAGCAGCTCAATTATGATGATTGAGTGTTACCACCTGATAATTTGCCACACAGCCCTTTAGGTACGACTACGAATGCATCGGATTGGTTGTCTTCTTTTGCTGTACCCGCACATGAACTTGTTTTGGTTGCACAATCATTTTGGCCAGCTTTTGCCACACCGTAGCATTTTTCTTTTGCTGCTGCTTCCGCAGGTGCTGATGTAAGAACTGCACCGCCGAACGCTAGTACACTTGTGATTGCAGCTGTAACAGCAAGATTAGAATTTTTCATAGTCATTCCCTCTAGGACTTAATAGTATTTTTATATCGCAGGTTAATGAATTGTTAACTTGCTTACTAAAAAGGATAGGAAGAACCAGGAAATAATTTCACGGCATTATAAGAAATATCAATATTAATGATGAGTTATCTTTTAAGTGACTGATTTTATGATGTTAATTTTTGATTATTTTTTCTTCTTATTATCCTAAACGCAGCCTAGTGTTTAGGTTATAATCGACTTTTATGTATAAATACCCAGTAGTGAGCATATCCAATGATAGATCCTTCGCTTTTACTCGATGGCCTAAACGACAAACAACGTGAGGCGGTCGCAGCACCTTTAGAAAACCTACTTATTCTGGCAGGTGCTGGCAGTGGTAAAACGCGAGTGTTGGTGCATCGTATCGCTTGGTTACAAAGCGTAGAGCAAGCATCACCGTTCTCTATCATGTCGGTTACCTTCACCAACAAAGCGGCAGCAGAGATGCGTGGTCGTATTGAAGAGTTGATGATGGGCAGCTCGTCAGGCATGTGGAACGGCACCTTCCACGGTATCTGTCACCGCATCCTTCGTGCTCACTACCTCGATGCAAAACTGCCAGAAGATTTCCAGATCATTGATTCAGATGATCAGATTCGTTTGCTACGTCGTTTAATCAAGGCGCAAAACCTTGATGAAAAGCAGTGGCCTGCAAAACAAGCTTCTTGGTGGATCAATGGCAAGAAAGACGAAGGGCTACGCCCAAGTCACATTGACGCCTACCATGATCCAATAACTCAAACGTGGTTAAAGATCTATTCTGCTTACCAAGAAGCATGTGACCGTGCTGGCTTGGTCGACTTTGCGGAAATCTTGTTGAGATCGCATGAACTATTGCGCGATAAGAAACACATCCGCGAGCACTACCAAGCTCGCTTTAAGCACATTCTTGTCGACGAATTCCAAGATACCAACAACATCCAATACGCTTGGCTTCGCATGATGGCAGGCCCGGATTGTCGCGTGATGATCGTGGGTGATGATGACCAATCTATCTATGGCTGGCGTGGCGCTAAAATTGAAAATATTCAGAAGTTCTTGGATGAATTCCCAGGCGCTTCAACGGTTCGACTCGAACAAAACTATCGTTCAACCAAAACCATTCTGCAGGCGTCGAATGAGCTTATCTCGAACAATACTGAGCGTATGGGTAAAGAGCTGTGGACTGATGGCAACGATGGCGAGCCTATCTCTGTTTACTCTGCTTATAACGAGTTAGATGAAGCGCGCTTCACGGTCAGCAAAATCAAAGAGTGGCAAGAGAAAGGTGGTGCGTTAGAAGATACCGCAATGCTATATCGTAACAACGCCCAATCTCGTGTGCTTGAAGAAGCGTTGATTCAAGGTGGTTTACCTTACCAAATCTACGGTGGCATGCGATTCTTCGAGCGTCAGGAAATCAGAGATGCTTTGAGCTACCTGCGCTTAATGAGTAACCGCAGCAATGATGCGGCATTCGAACGTGTCGTTAATACGCCGACTCGTGGCTTGGGTGATAAAACGTTAGAAACGATTCGTCTTGCAGCGCGTGATCGTGGTGCAACCATGTGGGAAGCCAGTGTTGCTCTGATAGAAGAGCAAGTGTTACCAGGTCGTGCTGCGGGTGCTTTGAGCCGCTTTATTGAACTTATCAATGCACTTGAAGATGACACCATAGAACTGAGACTTCATGAGCAAACCGACCACGTGATCAAATCGTCGGGCTTGTTTGCGATGTACGAGCAAGAGAAAGGCGAAAAGTCGAAGGCTCGTATTGAGAACTTGGAAGAATTGGTAACGGCAACGCGTCAGTTTGAAAAACCAGAAGAAGCGGATGAAATGAGCATGCTAACGGCATTCTTGACTCATGCGGCTTTGGAAGCGGGTGAAGGTCAGGCTGATGAATTTGATGATGCGGTTCAGCTCATGACTCTGCACAGTGCCAAAGGCCTAGAGTTCCCAATGGTATTCATGGTTGGCGTTGAAGAAGGTATGTTCCCAAGCCAGATGTCGGCAGAAGAAGCGGGGCGTTTAGAAGAAGAACGTCGTCTGTGTTACGTCGGCATGACCCGTGCGATGGAGAAGCTCTACATCACTTACGCCGAGATGCGTCGTTTGTACGGTCAAGACAAGTATCACAAGCCATCTCGCTTTATTCGTGAGCTACCAGAGACCTGTCTGGATGAAGTGCGTATGAAGGCGCAAGTGAGTCGCCCTGCAAGCAGTGGTCGCTTTAGCCAAACCGCCGTGAAAGAGAACTTTAACGAAACAGGCTTTAGCTTAGGCTCTCGCGTTAAGCACCCTAAGTTTGGTGAAGGTACCATCATCAACTTCGAGGGAAGTGGCCCACAAAGCCGAGTTCAAGTTGCGTTTAACGGTGAAGGGATTAAGTGGTTAGTAACGGCTTACGCTCGATTAGAGCAGCTTTAATCTACTAGCTCGGTATCTAAAACTCGTTCATTATTAAAAACCAAAAGAGCAGCCAATGGCTGCTCTTTTTATTGCTTTGTACCGACCTAAATTAGGTTAATACAAGCTTAAGGCATTGCTGCCTCAAAGTGAGACTTACAGTGCTGCAAGTGCCGCTTCGTAGTTTGGTTCTTCAGTGATCTCTGCAACCAACTCGCTGTGTGTTACCACACCCTTTTCATCAACAACGACAACTGCGCGTGTTGTTAGGCCTGATAGTGGGCCTTCAGCGAGCGCTACGCCGTAGTCTGATGCGAATGCAGGAGAACGGAAAGTTGAGGCGTGTTGAACGCCTTCAATGCCTTCTAGTTCGCAGAAGCGACCCGCAGCAAACGGTAGGTCAGCAGAAATACAAACAACAACCGTGTTCTCAAGCTCTGCCGCTTTTGCGTTGAACGTGCGTACGCTCGTTGCACAAGTGGCTGTGTCGATGCTTGGGAAGATGTTTAGAACCACTTTCTTGCCTTCAAGAGAAGCAAGAGTCAGTTCAGAAAGATCGCCTGCAGTCAGTGCAAAGCTTGGTGACTTTTCACCTGTTTGTGGGAATGTGCCTGTTAGCGGTACAGCAGCGCCTTTGAAGGTAACGTGTGACATGAATTTGTCCTTAGTTTAATTATGGATGTGAAACTAGTTGAGTCTAGTTCGACTTACGTTACTCGGAAGTGGTTAAGAAGTGAATGCTTTAAATGTCAGAATTGTAATCAAAGGTCTTTGATTTATTTGTTTGAGAGGGGAATAAATGAAACGACAGATAAAGAAAAACCCCGAGAGCTTGCGCTCATCGGGGTCTATAGTCTTACTCGCAGCAATCCGGCTACTAAGTGTGCTCCATGCATCAAATCCATGATAGTGTGCTGTTATCCTTCAGCGTATTCCTTTCGTCGCCTTCCTAGCGGTGTCCTTGATCTTATCCTGATCTGCCAACAATCCTCGTTAGCGCGCGTCACTTGTTCCTTGAGCGGTGTCCTTTACATCATCCTGATGTTCAGTCCTTTCCTCGTCCAGAGGTGTCCATTGTCTTTCCTTAGTAGCAACCATCCTAGTTACTATTGCGTCCATTCAATGTCCATTTCGCTATCCATGCCGATTATTCATCCTGAGTAATCGAATCTTCATCCTGAAGATAACCAAGTCCTTGGCGTTTCCTGTTCCGTGTCAGCATCCTTCCGACACCATTCATATTACCGATTCCTTATTTATCAGCAATGGTGCATAAGCGAATTTCTATATAATTATTTGAATAATAAATGTACGTATCTTTTAATTAAACATTGATAAACCCCCAGCTCTGCTGGGGTGACTCGCATAGGTTTG
>NZ_JBFSPI010000089.1:0-20955 GCF_041464685.1 Vibrio sp. 10N.237.312.B06 | reverse complement strand
CAACGGTATGCTAAGAACAAAAATGCCGTTCACTCTTAAGTGAACGGCATTACTCACAATGTGAGGCCTTTGAATAGGCAAGGTGTTAATAGTTCAGGCGAGTGTTAATAGAACTAGTGAGAGCTATTAGAAATTAGCGTGAGGGCCAAAGACTTCGTAGTGGACGCGAGAACGGTCGACTTTAAGTGCATCTAGCTGTTCTACGATGTTCTTCATGAAGCCAACAGGACCACAAATGTAAAAATCGCTCTCTTCAAAGCCGTTGGTGTCAGAGATAGATGCTAGATCCATTTGACCTTGATGTGTGTTCTCACACGCAGATTCGCCTTTGTTCATGTACCACGTTTTCGCTTCCCAACCTTTATCGGCAACAATATCTTTAACGCGAGTCGTGAAAGAGTGTTGACCTACGTTTTCACAAGCGTGAAGGTACAGTACAGGTTCGTTTTTCTGCTGGTTGTTTAAGAACTCAAGCATTGATTGCATTGGTGTTACACCCACACCTGCAGAGATAAGCGTTACTGGCTTGCTACGCTCTTGATACATGAAGTCACCCGCTGGAGCATATAGGCTAACTTCATCACCGACAGCAACAGTATCGTGCATGTGATTAGATACTACGCCTTGAGTCTCTTGACCTTGGCCTTCACGTTTCACAGAAATTCGGTACTGCTTGCCGTTTGGCTTGTCTGATAGTGAGTATTGACGGATCTCGCTGTACTGAGCACCTTCAGGTTTCACTTCGATACCAATATATTGTCCTGGCGTATAATCCAGAACGTCACCGCCATCTTTTGGTTGTAGGATGAAGCTTGTTACTAATGCTGATTCTTCAATTTTATCTGCAATTACGAATGCACGTGCAGCTTCCCAACCACCAACAGCTTGCTTGCGCTGTAGGTAAAGTTCAGCTTCACGGTCGATGAATACTTGCGCTAAGAATAGGTAAGCCGCAGTCCACGCTTCTTCTACTTCTGGGGTGAATGCATCAGCAGCTAATTCACGCAGTGTTTCAATTAGGTGAAGACCAACGATTTGGTAATGGTCTGGTTGAATATTAAAGCTTGTGTGTTTCTGTGCAATACGCTCAACCGCTGAGGTTAACGCTGCTAGATTTTCGATGTTCTTTGCATAAGCCGCGATAGCTTCAAACAGTGCGACACCTTGGCGACCTGTTCTTTGGTGAGTCATATTGAAGATATCTTTCAATTCAGGGTTATGCGTGAACATGCGTTGATAGAAGTGTTGAGTTAAAGCAGGGCCTGCGCTTTCTAAAAGAGGAATCGTCGATTTGATGATGTTGATATGTAGATTGTTTAGCATTGATTTACTCCGAACACTTAGTCTTTTGACCTTTCATGTCAAATTGACTGATTTTATTTAAAGATGACTTTATATTAATTATTTCTCAATGAGCTCTTTGGCTACTATTTTTATGAGAATTACGTGGACTGATAAATTCGCATTAATTGATTCAAATCAATGATAGGTCAGATATTCAGTCATATAGACAACACGCAATGGACACATTGCACAAACGGTGCCAACATGCGAAAGCTTGTTGTGCCTAGCATCCCTTCAAAAACCCTCTTCAAACTTTAGTCAAAAAGACCTTTTTTTTATGTCATAAAGACTCTACCATGTATAAAAATACAAACAGTATGAGCCCTTTATGCAAGATATCTCAGCATCCACTCTCATGGAAATGACCATTGGTTTAGCCAGCGGTGTGAACGATCAAGACCGTTTCAATCGCTTAATCGATGCCATTCGTAAAACCATAACGTGTGATTGTGTCGCACTTTTAAGCCTTCAAGGCGACACGCTAGTACCCATCGCAATGCAAGGGCTCAGTCGAGATACATTCGGTCGCCGCTTTATTATTTCAGAACATCCACGTTTTGATGCGATTTGTGCATCGCGTTCTCCAGTTCGTTTTGATGCGGATAGCTCATTGCCTGATCCTTTCGATGGCTTACTGATCGACCACGACGGCGATTTGCCTATGCATGCCTGTATGGGTTTGCCTCTTCTTTTTGGTGACAAATTGTTAGGGGTACTAACCCTCGACAGCCTAAAACCTGATGTCTTCGCGAATATTCCTGCTCGGAACCTAGAAGTTCTCGCTGCTATTGCTGCCTCTACGATGCAAATGGCGATGACTTTCTCGCAACTTGAACATCAAGCGAAACAGTCAAAGCAATTACTGGAAGAGCTGAATGTTGAAGCGTGGGAACGTGACGGCGGCGAATTGATTGGTAATAGTGACACCATGGTCGCGCTTAAAAACGATATCGCGGTTGTCGCACCCTCTGAATTTAATATTCTGATTCATGGTGATACAGGTGTTGGTAAAGAGCTCGTTGCTCGAACCCTGCATCACCAATCGCAGCGTAAACGTAACCCACTCGTCTATGTCAACTGTGCAGCTATTCCTGAGAACTTGGTAGAGAGTGAACTATTTGGTCACGTTCGTGGCGCGTTTACTGGTGCAGACAAAAACCGCTTAGGTAAGTTTGCTCTAGCCGATGGCGGCACGCTATTCTTAGATGAAATTGGTGAATTGCCTTTAGCAGCACAAAGTAAGCTATTGCGTGCACTGCAAAACAACGAAATCCAACCTGTAGGCCAAGACAACATTCAAACTATTGATGTTCGTGTTTTAGCTGCAACCAACCGAGACTTAAAGCAAGAAGTTGAAGACGGTCGATTCAGAGCCGATTTATACCACCGATTGAGTGTGTACCCTATCGCAGTGCCAGCTCTGAAAGACCGAGGTGACGACATCAGCTTGCTAGCAGGCTTCTTCCTAGAACAGGCACGTCGTAAACTTGGTATCAACCAAGTTAAATTCCGCTCTGATGTACTGGTATTTTTAAACCGTTACGGTTGGCCAGGTAACGTACGTGAGCTTGAGCACGTGATTAGCCGTTCAGCACTAAAAGCATTAGCTCGTAGCACCAACAAAAACCTCGTGACAATCACTAAAGAAGATTGTGGCCCACTCGACCAAGATCAGCCTATAGCGACGACACAGGTAAAAAACACACCTTTATCAACACCAACGATCGACCTATCTGCAGGTTTACGTGGCGCTACCGATGATTTTCAACGCAGCATCATCACTGAGGTGTTGGAAGATGCCAACTTTAACTGGGCGCAAGCAGGGCGAGTTCTGAAAACAGACCGAGCAAACCTGACTCGACTGTCCAAACGTTTAGGGCTAAATGTGGCGAAGTCTCACACGATCGAACGGACAAAATAGATATTAGCGGTTTGTTGCGAGCATCTGACAAAACTTGTGTATATAATGCTGCAAATTGTAACGCTAATTTTAAATATGTAGAGAGAGTTATGAAGTTTATCCGTTGGTTTTTAGGTCGCGTCATCTTGTTGTTGAATTTTGTTTTCAGCCCACGCGGTGTGAAGCGTTCTCAAGAAGAACAAAGCAAAGTGAACGAGCAGGCAAAAACGCACACGTTGTACCAATTCGAGGCATGTCCATTTTGTGTAAAAGTACGACGCTCGATGAAACGTCAGTCTGTTCAGTTTGAACTTCGTGATGCAAAAAACAACGAACAACACCGTGCAGAGCTTGAAGCTGGCGGCGGTCGTGTGAAAGTTCCTTGTCTACGTATCGAGAAAGACGGTAAAACTGAGTGGATGTACGAATCTTCAGATATCGTATCTTACTTAGAAAGTCAGTTCGCATAAGCGGAAAAAGCAACACAAGCTAAATACAAAAAATCCCTCTTCATGAGGGATTTTTTGATGTCTGTAATCGATACGCTCTTTCGATTCAAAGAATCAAGCTTCTCGCATCTATTTCGCCACAATCAGCATCAACTCTACACGGCGGTTACAGGCTTTACCTTGTACTGAAGCGTTGTTACACGCGGGAACGTACTCACCGAAACCGCGGGTGTAAATAGCACGACTCGAAACATAGTTACTTTCTAAGCGAGCTTTCACTTCTTTTGCGCGCTGTTCAGAGAGCGGATCATTAACACGATCACTGCCTGTATTATCCGTGTGCCCTTCAATGACGACATCAATGTCTTGGCGTCGAGAAAGATAGCTGCCTAACGTGTCCAACCAATTGTTGTAAGCGGGTTCAGGAGATGTCGAACCTGTTTTAAAGTTCACATGCTGTACAAGCTTTACCATCACATGGTTGCCAGGTAAAACTTCAAAATCGATACGGTTTTGTCTTAAAAAGACTTCCAGTGGATCATTGGTCGAAACGCCACGTCCGTAGTTAGTGGTAATAGTTCCTTGCTGATGAGTGGTTTGAACCCCCCCCCATTCAGGGTACATAATGTCGTAATCAGTTTTCGGTGCAGTTTGTAACATATCCTCACCGAATAACCCCGTTGGTAACGTAGTTTCGCACCCAGCCAAAGCTATGCTTAACATTATCGCTAAATATCTCATTACTTCACCAACCACTTATGCAGATAAACCATTCACTAATGTCTATATCGGCACTGAGAGAAAAACTTTAGACAAAAACTTTATACGAAAAGAAAGCACGTCCAAAAAAAGTGTTTTTGATCACAGTTAATCGTCAACTCGCCTGTCATCGCCCGCCCGTTCCAACTGTTTGCATTTATTTACCTTATAATTGTTTTCCAATTCGTACTAAATAGTTAGAATCTCACGACTTCTCAACGCTAGAGCAAACATTATGTTTAAACCATTTACTAAATTCATCACAGCACTTGCTGCCGTACTGATTATCGCGGGTTGTAGTGAAACAGACGAGCCACAGAAAGGCGTTCAATACGAAGCGCTGCCTACTGCTCTAACTGAATTTAACCTGTCTCCGATCACTGAAATCTTCTCTCTAAATTGTGGTCACTGCCGTCAAATGGAAAGTGCAATTCCAGAGATCGAATCTCTAACAGACCAAACTATTGGCAAGATGCACGTTACGTTCAATGAAAGTGCTCAAATCAGCGCAATGATCTACTACACAGCAGTAATGCAACTTGATGCGACCCCTGACCACGCGTTCATGGACGACCTATTTGGTGCGGTTCAAATGGGTGCAGATGCGACTCCTGAACAACGTCAACAAGCTCTAGAGACTGCGTTCACTTCTCGTGGTCTGGTTAGCCCATACCAACTGAACAAAGAACAGCAAGTCGCTCTATTTGACTACGTAAAGAAAGCTGAAGAGATCTCGGTTAAAGGTCAAATCAACTCAGTACCAACATTTATCATCAACGGTAAATACCAAGTACTAACAGCAGGTCACCAAGATGTTCAAGGTATCGCAAAAACGATCAACTACCTTTTGACTCAGCCTTAACGGCTTTTCTCTATAAAAAATCAACAATAAATAGGTTTTACTATGTCTAAATTTATCATCCCGGTCATTGTCTTTATTTTGGCTGGCTTCATGATCTACCGCACTTGGATGAACCATAAATCTGGCGAAGAAAATATTGAACAAGGCCAACAATTCCTTATCGAAAACGGCGCTAAAGAAGGGGTTGTTACGACTGAAAGTGGTCTTCAATACCTAGTTCTTGAAGAAGGTACTGGTACAGAGCACCCAACTAAGAACAGCAAAGTAACGGTTCATTACCACGGTACACTTATCGACGGCACTGTTTTCGACAGCTCTGTTGATCGTGGTGAGCCAATCTCATTTGCTCTTAAACAAGTGATAAAAGGCTGGCAAGAAGGTTTGACTTACATGGTCGAAGGCCAAAAAGTTCGCCTGTTTATCCCAAGCCAATTGGCTTACGGTAAAGGTGGTTCAGGCCCTATCCCACCATCAGCAACTTTGATTTTTGATGTTGAGTTAATCTCTATCAAATAATTGAAGAGACTGATTTAAGCCCTAACATACGAGCTATGTTGGGGCTTTTTTATATGTGAAAGTTTGAATAGTTGAAGCCACTTTTGTAACGACGGAATATACCTCAAAAAGCCGAAGACTAGACGACTGGTCTAATTTAATTTATAGTAAGCCCATGAACGATAAAACGAACGACACACGCCTGCATGTTTTAGATGTTGGCTACCAATTAATAGTGAACAACGGCTTTAACGGCGTTGGCTTATCGCAATTGCTTAAAGAAGCGGATGTTCCAAAAGGATCGTTTTACCACTACTTTAAATCTAAAGAGCAATTTGGCGAGGCTCTGATCCAGCACTATTTTGAGACCTACATCAGCAGAGTTGAAACTATTTTGGTTCATGGTGAAGGCAACCATTACCAGAGAATTATCAGTTATTTCACTCGATGGTCACAGATTGAAAACGGTACTTGTAACGCTCATAAATGCTTAGTCGTTAAGCTCAGCGCCGAAGTTTCTGATCTTTCTGATCCTATGCGCCAAGCGCTATTGAAAGGTGCTGAGAAAGTGACGCATACCATCGAGCAGTGCATTGTCGGTGGTATTGATGATGGCTCGATAAAGGTTGAAGAGAGCCAAGAAACCGCTCAAAATCTATATTCTATGTGGTTAGGCGCAAGCTTATTAAGCAAACTAAGCCAGAGTTCACGTAGCTTAGAATCAGCTTTAAACCTAACCCAACAGATTTTAAAAGGTAAAAACTAACCACGTACTGTGTTTAGTCTTTACTAACGACAGATAACCCGCCCTCTTATCATTTGATGACGGCGGGATTTTTAGACAACAAGACTAGACGACTGGTCTAATTCTAAATAAACATAATATAAAATTAAGGATACCCAATGACTCAACAAGACAACCGCCGCATCGTATTGGCTTCTCGCCCAGTAGGCGCACCGACTCAAGATAACTTCCGTTTGGAGACAGTAGCCGCACCAACAATTAAAGACGGCGAGATGTTACTTCGCTCAGTTTACCTTTCTCTAGACCCGTACATGCGTGGCCGAATGAGCGATGCTAAATCTTACGCAGACCCTGTTGCGATTGATGAAGTGATGGTCGGTGCAACCGTGTGTCAGGTTGAAGAGTCAAACAATAGCGATTTTGAAGTTGGCGAATGGGTACTGGCTTACACCGGTTGGCAAGATCTTGGTGTGTCTGATGGTGAAGGCCTAATCAAACTAGGTAAAGAGCCAACACACCCTTCTTACGCACTAGGCATCATGGGTATGCCAGGCTTTACTGCGTACATGGGCTTACTTGATATCGGCCAACCTAAAGAAGGCGACACTCTAGTCGTTGCGGCTGCAACAGGTGCAGTAGGCGCAACCGTTGGCCAAATCGGAAAATTAAAAGGCTGTCGTGTCATTGGCGTTGCTGGTGGTCAAGAGAAATGTCAGTACGCGAAAGAAGTGCTTGGTTTTGATGAATGTATCGACCACAAAGCCGACGACTTCGCGGAGCAACTGGCTAAAGCATGTAGCAACGGCATCGACGTTTATTTTGAAAACGTTGGCGGCAAGGTGTTCGATGCGGTAATGCCGTTGCTTAACACTGGTGCTCGCATTCCTGTTTGTGGCCTTATTTCACAATACAATGCGACATCACTTCCTGAAGGCCCAGATCGCATGTCTAGCCTTATGGGCACTCTTTTGGTCAAGCGTATTAAGATGCAAGGTTTCATTATCTTTGATGATTACGCACACCGTTACAATGAGTTTGCTGTTCAAATGACAGAATGGTTGTCTCAAGGCAAGATGCATTACCGTGAGCACCTAATTGAAGGCCTAGACGAGGCGCCACAAGCATTCATGGGTCTATTGGAAGGCCAAAACTTCGGTAAGCTTGTTATCAAAACAAACGAAGCTAAATAAATTCAAAAACTGAACCAGTTAACTAGGTAAAATCATGATTACTTTGCATCACCTAAACAAATCTCGCTCAAAACGCATCATCTGGCTATTGGAAGAGCTTGGAGTAGATTACCAAATCAAACCATACCAACGAGACAGTGTAACGTTTATAGCGCCGCTAGAATTGAAGGCCGTTCATCCTCTTGGTAAATCTCCGGTTATTGAAGACGATGGCGTCGTGATCAGCGAATCTGGTGCTATCACCGAGTACCTAATCGACAAATACGGTCAAGGTAAGTTCGCACCAGTGCGCGGCACCGCTGACTACGTGGAATACTCACAGTGGCTTCACTTCGCTGAAAGCTCTGGTATTCTGCCAATGCTACTTAAAATCTTTGTGATGAAAGACGGTTGCGAGACTAATTTCCTTGGCGGCTACGCTGATGATGAAAACCAAAAGATCCTAACCTTTGTCAACGAAGCGCTTGAAGGTAAAACTTACCTTGTTGCTGATACTCTGACGGGTGCCGATTTCATGATGTCGTTCATCGTAGAAATCGTGGGTAACTTCGGTGCCACTGCGCTCTACCCTAACATTGCTAAATACGGTGATCTTTTAACGATCCACCCTGCTTACCAAAAAGCCGAGCAACTAGAGCTAGAACACTCGAACTGATCGAGTTTCAATCAAGCTCGGACGCGCTTCGGATAAGCACAAGCAACTAAATGAAGCCAAAGCCGATTTATCTTTCGCTTTGGCTTCTCATTTGCCTTCATTTCGACAACAATACCGAACTCTAACTGAACAGCCATAGAGTTTGATCTTCATGTCAGCAAACCTTGCTCAATACACACCACTGCACCTAAAAAACGACAATACGAATGTAGACTTACCGCTACCGACTCGTTTTACGTTTCCGTACTACTACACACCACATCCAACGTGTGAGTTTGCCATGCAGCAACTTCAGCAGTCGTTACTCGACTGCGGTGTGAATGAAACATCGCAAGGCAACCTCTACGCCGTGCTTCTTGTTCAGAACCCAACTACACAAGAGCTAGGTTACCTTTCTGCGTTTTCAGGTTTGCAGTTATATCCGTCTTTGGCCTCTCAGTTAAACAACATTAACTTTGTTCCATCAGCCTTCGATTCAGAACAGTTTCAATCTCACAACAGTGCAAACCTTGCTCGCCAATCGCAACTAGCGGATGACATTGAAAAACTACAACAGTCGCACAACCTAGACGCATTATTGGCTGAATTTGAAGAGTTAAAAATCGAATCAGCACAAGCTATCGAAGCCTTTCAATTAGCCATGGCAGCAAACAAATCTCAGCGTAACGAACTCAGAGAACAAGCCAATCAAGAAAAGGCATTGGGGAATCTAGAGTCAGCAGCGAATTTGCTCAAACAACTGGGCAATCAAAGCAGCCAAGAGAAACGCGACTTAAAAGCACTTAGAATCGAGTGGAAACAAAAGATCGCAGAACGCCAGTCGCAAGTTGATGCTATCGAAAGCGAACTCACGAGCCGCAAGCAAGAGTACCAAGCGATCTCAGCCGAATTAGAAGCGCAACGGTTGTCTCATTATCGCTTTAACAACCAAGCTCTCGAATCAAAGAACCTGCTTGAATTGTTAGATGGCAAAGACGCTCTTGAAGGCTCTGGCGACTGCTGCCTACCTAAGCTGCTTAATTTTGCTTTTGAACACGGCTTTCAGCCATTAGCATTGTCTGAGTTTTGGTGGGGATTGCCTCCAACGGCTGTCATTCGCCAGCACGCAAACCTGTACCCGGTTTGCCAAAGTAAAAGCTTCGAGATCCTCGACCACCAGCTAAACGGCATCGAATTAGAAGAGAACCCGCTTATCGTGAACCCTGCGGTTGGTAAGTCGTTTGATATTGTCTATGAAGATGACGAGATCGTGGTGGTGAATAAACCCGAGGAGTTCTTGTCGGTTCCTGGTAAGTTTATCGAAGACTCTGTTTATACCCGTATTAAAGCGCGTTATCCCGATGCAACAGGCCCTTTGATTATCCATCGATTGGACATGTCGACGTCAGGCTTATTGATCTTGGCGCTGACCGCAGAGTCCAATAAACACATCCAGAAGCAGTTCATTGATAGAACCGTAGAGAAACGATATACAGCTCTGTTAGATGGTGAAATCGACGGCAAATCTGGCGATATCAGCTTGCCCTTGCGCGGCGACATAACAGACAGACCAAGACAATTGGTTTGCCATGAACATGGACGTAATGCTGAAACTCATTGGGAAGCGGTCAGCACCAACAATGGCAAAACCAAGGTTCACTTGTACCCTAAAACAGGACGAACCCACCAGCTGCGCGTACACTGTGCTCACCCGTCAGGCCTTGGTGTACCGATTCGTGGTGACGACTTATACGGATACAAACGTGAGCGTTTACACCTTCACGCTGGCTACTTAAAACTGATTCACCCAACAACCGGTGAATGGATCGAGTTTGAAGTGCCTTCTGAGTTTTAAGCTGTTCTTATCCTGCTAAAACTATTACCGCACTAAAATTTTTGTTCCATAAAAGTTCTTGTCTCGTTAAACGAATCAGGGTTCTAAATCTGCTTGAGATATAGAACCCTGAAATTTAATTTTTTAATGTGCTTATCACAGCTCGGTAGCGTACTTTCGTTACTAACGTCAATGTTGCAGACACTTAACCCATTACATCCTTGCGCTGATCAACACATTCAAAAGAGGCCATTTCGAATTCACGACAGATCCAAGGTCGGTTTTCGTAAATAGTACACATCAGTGTTTCTCTATCTACAGCAGAACACCAACCGTCGTCGAGTCGCAACATCGTTTCGCCGCCCCATTCATCATAAGCGATATGCTCTTCAGGTACGCCTGTATCTGTGATGATCATAACCTCTAAACGGCAACAGCATGCCTGACAATTAGCACATGTTACTTCGGGTTCGGTTACGTTCTTTATCTCAATCGTCATAAGTGACTACGCTGCTAAATTTTGCGTATAGTAATCGAAACCGACCGCTACGGCTAATAAAGATAGTGCGGCGCAGTGTTTTGATTGATGTAGAAATAAAAATAGGCGCTGTGATTTACTCACAACGCCCATACTATTTATGGTTTTCCATCGCGACTTGTCGCCACTATCTCGCTTTACAACAGACTAGCCTCGATTTAGAACAGACTAGCAAAAAATAGCTTTACGTAGTCCATCAAGCGTTTGAACAAGCCGGCCTGCTCTACCGCTTCCAACGCGATCAAAGGTTGAGTTTGAACATCTTCACCATCAACGGTGTAATGAACAACGCCTAAGGTTTGGCCTTCTGAAATTGGGGCTTTCAGTTCAGATATTAGTTCAATCGATGCCGTTAACTTTTTACTGTCTGACTTAGGCAGCGTAATAAACGTATCTTCTGCAACGCCTAGCTTCAACGTATCTTGGGCACCAAACCACACCTTCTCTTCAGCGACTTCGTCACCGCCTTGATGAGGATTTAACGTATCGAAGAAACGAAAACCATAGCTCAACAATTGTTTGCTGTCTGACTCACGGCTCTTAACGCTTGATGCGCCCATCACAACCGCAATAAGTCTCATCTCACCTTGTGTCGCCGAACTCGCTAAACTGTAGCCTGCACCAGAGGTGTAACCTGTTTTCATGCCATCAACGGTCAAGCTTCTATCACGTAATAAGCCATTGCGGTTGTGTTGTGTAATCTTGTTGTAGCTAAACGAGCGTTCGCTGTATAAACCATACACATCCGGTAAATCGCGAATAATTGCACGGCCTAATAGAGCGATATCATAAGGCGTTGAATAGAGATCGTCTGCATCTAAACCATGTGCATTCGCAAAATGGGTATTTTCCAGTTTTAGCGAAGCTGCCCAAGAGTTCATCAAGTCAACAAATGCATCTTGTGAGCCTGCAACATGTTCTGCAATCGCAACACTCGCATCGTTCCCTGATTGAATAATCAAGCCACGGTAAAGATCCATCATCGCGACATCAGTGTTCACTTCGATGAACATTTTTGAAGAATCAGGGAAGTTTTTCGCCCATGCGTTTTCGCTGATTCGCACCTGATCATCAGCAGAGATGTTACCTCGTTTCATCTCTTGTCCAGCCACATAACTGGTCATAAGCTTGGTTAAACTCGCTGGGTTTAACTTAGTGTGTGCGTTTTTTTCTACCAGCACATCACCAGAGTTAAAATCAATTAACACATACCCTTTTGCGCCTAGGCTAGGTGGGCTTGGTACTATAGAAGGTGCCGCGACAGCATTATTCGTTACGATCGCTGCGTTACTTACAATGAACATACTTAATAGAGGGAGAGAGTATTTTGAGAACCGTTTCATTGAATCAAACCTAAGTTAACGTTTTGTTCAGTATAGACAAATGCTAGCAAAAGAAGCGCGAACTTTACGTTGCTTTACGTATTTGTACGGTTCGTTACAAATAAAAAAGTATAATCTGCGACCTGTTCGTTTTTTACACAAGAACGATTGACTCAATGAATACATTCAACACTTCGCTTTACCTCTCAGGCATACGTCTAAATAACATTTCAACAAAGCCCATAACCCGCTGTTTGCTTTCGCTCGGCTCTAAATCAGGTTGGATACCAGACTGCGCCAGTGCTTGCCACTGTATAACTTCCGAATTAGGAACAAAAAAAGCAATATACAAAGACCCTTTCTCGCTTACCTTTCCATCATCACTATAAAATGGCACACCTGTAGATAACTGAATCGCATCAAAGATCGATTCATCGTTCAGTTCAGATTCTTCAGCTAATCCAAAACCCACCACGACGTCACCAGCCCCGGATTTCAACTGATAACCTTTCAATGAAAGTTGTTCTTTAATCGCTTCGCGTACAAGATCAGTGACGACCGTCTTGTCATATTTTTCAGAAAGGTACACTTGCTCTGATTCGGGATGCCATGAGTACGTGACTACCCCATGTTTCATGAAATCAAAGTCACCACTGGTCACCACGCCATAATTGTGAGTTGGAGTCGTTTCGTTGGTTGTACACGCTGTCAGTCCAATCGCTATCAAAGCCAACAACGTGACTTTATTTACGCCTTTTGTTGCACATATGAATCGTTTTATCATTCGCGGCTTCCTTTCCTATACAAGAATAATTATCAATTTGACCTTCAACATAAACAGTAATTATATTAATAGAAAGATCATTAAACGTTTGCGTAATCGCTAACCTTCACTTCTACTCATTTTGGGGGTTTAACCACAGAAATAGACTCGGTATAGTAAACTTAGTTAAACATAACCAAACCATTCGGGGCACGGAGCTTCCTCAATCATCTCATGAAGAGAAGAATTGGTACCGATAAAGCATCGGCAAAATTAAGAGGGTCACACAATGGAATTCAATATGGTTGAAATTTTAGGTTACGCGGCATCTATTATGGTCGCAATTTCATTAACAATGAAAGATATCGTGCGTCTGCGTGTCCTTAACTTTGTTGGCTGTACTCTATTCACAGCATACGGCGTTATGATTGACGCATGGCCAGTGGTTGCAACCAACGGTTTCATCGCTTGTGTGAACATCTACTTCCTTGCAAAAATGCAAAAGGAAAAAAAAAATGAAGCGATGAAAGCAGCAAAAGCTTAGATTAACGGCTAGCACTTTCAAACAATTCTAAAAAAGCCCAAATAGAACGTTCTATTTGGGCTTTTTCATGCTTATCAGTTTTAGAAAACTTCAATTACAGACAATACGATATTGACTCTCTCTGTACACCTGTGTGTTATTGCGTCCATTCTTTTTCGCTTGATAAAGTGCTTTGTCAGCTTGGTCTATCGTGCCTTCTATGTGGAACAGTGCATTTGCATAGCGACACCCAACACTGACCGTTACAGGTAACACTAACCCCTCAATTTTTTCGACGCTACGCCTAAGCTCTTCCGACAACTCGTACAATTGATATTCATTGCAATCAAAAGTCACAAAGATAAATTCCTCACCGCCATAGCGAGCAATTAGACGATTTTCATTTGCAAATTGCTTCAATACTTTTACAACGGCGCAGATCACCCTATCGCCTTCAGCGTGTCCGTGTAGATCATTTACCGATTTAAAATGGTCAATATCTAGAAGAATGATACCAACACCTTTTAACGGATAAGGCGAACACTCTAAAATTCTCATCTTAACCTGAGAAATAAAGTCCCGCCGATTACTCAACCCCGTAAGATAATCTAAGTTAGCTACATCTAAGATCTTTAAATGACGGTGCCGCAGGTAAAGCACCAGAACAACAATGATGCTAAGCAAACTTATGATTAAGGTCATCAAGCTCACCAGCAACAAACTGTGGTTCTTATTGAACTCTTGCTCCAAAACTCCAGCAGAAATGATCCAATTCAGATATGGGTAGAACTTATAGAAAATGTTTTTGCTTGTCGTACCGTTTTCATCTGAAATTGAGTAACTAAAATGCCCTTCAGGCTCAGCAACGACCTTATCGATGAGCAACTCTGATGAATAACCAATTAAGGCTTTCAAGTGTTCGTGTTCAAAATTGGGTCGGAGGACTAGCTCGCCTTGCAAATCAACAATATATACATAACCACTATCGCCATATGAATACTTTCTTAGTTTATCTTTAAGCGCTTCGAGATCGACCAAGTACATGAGTTCATCTTTATAAGTGGTCGCCACCAATGTATTACCACTCGGTAGCCTCACTGAATACGCGACCTTCGCACGCTTGCCGACTTCATGTGGATTAGCATGAGAATACTGAGTCATTCCAGACTTTGAGGTCAGTTGCGTTTGAATATGGGTTAAATGCGCGCGATTTTGCCCTTGTAAAAACGGATGATACAGGTGGACACCTTGTGGTGACATCAAATAGATATAACCTGACTCTCCAATCACCAATTCGTTAGCAATTCGGATGACTTCTTTAACTTCTTGTTCTGGAGTGACACCTAGTGTGTGAGAAGCGACAGTATCAGTCACACCTTTGAGATAGGTTTTAATAGCTTCGTTAACGGTAGTATCTACGATGTCGTAGCTTGCGTTTACAATAGTACGGAAGAAGAATTGATTAGACTCTAAAAGTGATTCTTTGGTTCGGTTAAATTGAATAGCAGAGAGGACCAAAGATACGAGGGCCAACACGATGGAAAAGTTGAGGATATACTTACGTCTTACTTTCAAAATCACCTCATAGCTTTTAAATTTTAGGTAACGCTATTGTTTTTATAAGTAGATTGTTTTTATAAGTAGATTGTTTTATATCACATTTATCGATTTTACTGAACGATAGTCGATATTAATAGCGCTCTTCATGTGCAATCTGTGACTTATAGCAAAAACGCCGAACTGGATTCAGTTCGGCGTTTTGATTTTACGTTTAAATTGATAACTTAATTTATACTAAAGCCCTGATAAATCGACTTAAAAGCATTCGCATTTATTACCTATTACTACGCTCTATTGTCTATAAATACATTGCTTAGCATTAAATTAAGAGCACACTTTGGTCCAACTGCCGTCACTTCCCGGCTCGGCACTTGTCCACCAGTTTGCTTGGTAAACACTGCCGTTATGAACCACTTGGTCGCCCGTGTTTGCGTGGCTTGGGTTACCCGCCCAATCTTTCTGAGGTAAGTCGGGATATACAGCTAAACCCGCAGTATCGCATGTACCTGGGTTGGTACCGCCATCACCAGGATTACCGCCACCAGTACTGATATCACCCAGTGGTAGATCCGGCTGCTCAAAGCTAAATGCATAATCGACACTATTCACATTCACTGTATAGTTTGCAGGGCCAGAAATTGGCAAGTAATAAACCATATCGAGTTCATACACACCACCAGCAGGAAGCTCTTTCCATGCAGGTAATGTAAACGCTACTCTGTGCATCGGACCATCTAGACCACCAATATTATTGGCACGAGTGTGACCAGAAGCAATCACAGACAAACCACCGCCCGATTGATCTTTTGCGTTATCAGGTGCAGACACTGGGATATCGAACTGGAACTCAGTACCACCAGGAAGCGCTTGACCTGTATTGTTTGTAAACGTGATCTTAGGGTTAATTGGATAGTTTTGATCACCGACTTTGAAGCCACCTACAGAAACAGTAATATCTAATGCTTCCGTTGGGATAGCACCCGTTGCAACCTTGTTTCCATATGGAGTAGCTGACTTAAACTTATCGTAGATAGCTTTCGTCATAGTGTTACCCATATGGAACTCACCGTTTCCGCTATTACACGCCTGTTCGGTTGTATCGATTGAAGTTCGGTTACCGTTCGCATCGAGTACGTAACAGTTGTAATCCCCTGCTAGTTCCCAGAACATGATGCCACCGATTTCTTTGTCGATAACGTAATCGGCTTTCACATCGATAGAATCTTTATCTTCCGTTGAAAGGAATACGCCCTTCTCTGCGTTCCACAACCAAGGAGCAACAGCCACGCTGTCATAGTTACGCGTGTAAGTCCCCATTAGAACATCTGAAGGATCGTTAACAGGATCAAGCTTGTAAGCTGCTGCATAAGAACCCCAAATGCCTTTCTCTAAGTTCTTCGCATGCCACATTGGGTTTGAACCTGCACCCATTTCGTTGCCTTTCGGATCAGTATCGTGCCACATGTTATCGATACCAATTGCGCCATGGCCACAGTTGTTCTTCTCGCCTTCACCAGTACCTGCTGAACATTCAGCTTGGTTTGGCAGTGCTGCTCGGCCCCAAAGACCATTCTCACCACCAGTTACACCTTGCCAACCACGTGTGTAGTAAGGCACACCGATGTTAATACGACCTGCTGGCATAGAACCACGGAAGTAGTGGTAGGCCCAATCCGTATTCAGGTAACCGATACCGCCGTAAGCCGCTGTGCCGTATACGTTCCACTGTGCTAACTCTGAATCTTTACCTGTATCAAACAACGCAGCGTTATGGCCTACGTGATCGTTCCACGCACCGTGAAGGTCATAAGACATGATATTTACGTAATCGAGATATTTGGTTACATCGAATGTTTCCATACCACGCAGTAGGTAACCCGAAGAAGGCGCCGCGATCGTTAACATGTAGTGATTGCCATCTTGCGCAGAGGCTGCATCAAGCTTCTCACGCAACACTTTCATCAACACTTGGTAAGAAGCCCATAGGTATTGACGACGAGGTTCCATAAAGTCTTTATCGTACGGATTACCTGCGCCCGCCATTGACGTCGGGTATTCGTAATCGATATCTAGACCATCGAACTGGTATTTACGAAGCATTTCAACCGCTGAAGTTGCGAATGTTTCGATACCTTGATGGTTAATAGAACCGTCAGCATTGGTCGTCATGGTATAGAAACCACCATCAGCCACTCGGCTACCATCAGTGGCGAAGTGGCCACCGGTCTCCGCCCAACCACCGATTGAGATTAAAGTCTTAACATCGTGTTTTTTCTTCGCTGTCGCTAATGCACCGAAGTGACCTTTGAAGCCTAATGCTGGGTCAACTTCCACGCCCGGCCACTCTTTACCAACCGCTGCGTTGTTCGGATCGTTCACATCACCCACGTTTACTTTGCCATCTGAGCCGATGCTCACGAAAGCATAGTTAATGTGTGTGAGTTGTTCCCAAGGAATGTCATTTACTAGGTAAGCAGCTTGTGGGTCATCCCCTGCACGCCAGCTGGTGAAGTAACCAATGACACGACGTGGGTGATCCGCGCCCATTTTCTCACGGCCTTCATCATCGTAAATCGTACAATAAGGAACATCGACACCTTGAGTTTGATACAAGCCATCAGGTCGACAAGTGCTCACCGTTGGTACGCCATTCACCGTCAAAGAAGCCAGCGCTGAATCTGTCGTTGCGCCTTGATTGTCAGTCGCTTTTGCGTAAACCGCTAAAGAACCCGCTTGAGTGGTTGTGTAGTTAAGCGTGTATGGGCTTGTCGCAGCCGTTCCGACTAAAGAACCTGCCACATAAAAATCGACCTTATCAACCGTACCATCGCTGTCTGTTGCCGTTGCGGTCAGCGTTACCACACCACCAACATCAACCGAAGATGCAGAAAGCGCAACCGATACTGTCGGCGCTTCATTTCCAGGTGTAACTGAATCGACAGAAATAGAGACCGCGCTCGCTAAGCTAGCCGCGCCTTCATTGTCTGTAGCAACAACCGAAACCTGATGGCTACCAGACGTTGCAGCCCAAGCCGCTTCGAAAGGTGCAGCTGTTACAACCGCAACTGAAGTTCCATCAATGAAGAATTCAACCGAGGTAACACTGCCGTCAGAATCTAGCGCCGTTGCTCTCAACACCACGTTATCGCCTTCAGTGATTATGTCAGAGGCTGATGGAGTCGTTAACGAAGCCGTTGGCACTTCATTGGGCGTACCACCACCGCTACACACATCAACCTTCTTCCATTGTGCATGGTCACCTTCGAATTGGTTTGGGTTGTTATTTTGATTCCAATAATTGGCTTTGTAAGCACTACCGTCATGTGAAACTTGATCGCCGCCGGTGTAAACCGTGGCAGGATCCCACGCTTCTAACGTTGAGCAATCCACAGCCGCATAGCTATTGAAAGCCATTAAGCATGACGCAGTGAGAGTACTGAGTGTAAAAACCTTTTTGGCCACTCGTCCTTGATTTAGGTGCATGTTTGCAGTCCCTTAAGTTGTTGTTTTAAGATATTTAAAGTAAATGACACTTTTTTTGCCACTTAAATTCCTTCGCAAAACAACTGTAGGTAACAGTGCCAATTAAACACCTAAAATATTTACTATTTATAAAATGACTCGCATTAATTTGTTTATAGCATGCAATGATTCGACACTTATTTTGCACCAACAACTAATATTAATTTATTTCGGAAAGCTAAAAAAATAATGTCTCAAAAGTCAGAAATGTGATTTGAGTTTGAGAAAAATTCGTATCAAAACTAACCAAAAAGTAGGGAATTCTTGGCGATTTGGGATTATTTTATGAAATCGCCCACTTTTTGATTACAAATATGTTAGTATCAGCGGCTTTTTTGACGAGCCTCACATTTTTATCCGAATGTGGGAGAAATACATAGGCTTGAAAGAGCCAAATATAGCGAAGAAATAATGTCCAACTTGACGCAAGTCGCCAACGAAAACATCAACGCAGAATCTACTTCTATCGATTTCAATAGAGCTCAATCTTTGGGTGAAAAGCTGGAACTCGGAAACCCAGTCTTTTGGCTGAGTGGCAGTTTCCTGACCCTCTTTGTCATCCTTGCTTTCACCAACACCTCCGTATTGTCCGAACTTGTCAACATCGGCTTTAGTTACTCAACTAAATGGTTCGGTGCTTTCTGGCAAGTCCTACTACTACTCAATTTCATTATCGGTTTAGTGCTTGCACTAAGTCGCACAGGCCATGTTCGTTTAGGGAAGCTTGCCCTACCAGAAATGACCACGTTTAAATGGATGTCTATCGTCCTATGTACACTCCTTGCGGGTGGTGGCGTGTTCTGGGCAGCTGCAGAGCCAATTGCTCACTTTGTTTCAGCTCCACCGCTGTATGGCAATGCAGACCCTCAAGCGATGGCATTCAATGCACTATCACAATCTTTCATGCACTGGGGTTTCCTTGCATGGGCTATCTTAGGTGGTCTCTCTTCGATTGTGCTTATGTACTTGCACTACGAAAAAGGCCTTCCTCTTAAGCCACGCACCCTGCTTTACCCAGTACTGGGCGACAAGGCAATCAACAGTTGGATTGGTAACGTCGTTGATGCGTGCAGCATTGTGGCAGTAGCCGCAGGTACAATCGGCCCTATCGGCTTCCTTGGCCTACAAATCAGCTACGCGCTGAGCGAACTGTTTGGGATTTCTGATAGCTTTGCTACCCAAAGCGTCGTTATTCTATTCGCTATTGCAATGTACACGCTGTCGGCATTAAGTGGTCTAAGTAAAGGCATCCAACTGGTAAGCCGTTACAACATCATCTTATCGGTGTGCCTAATCGTTTACATTCTCCTTGTTGGCCCAACCAGCTTTATCATTGATGGTTACCTACAAGGCATCGGTGAAATGGTCGACAACTTTATCCCAATGGCGCTATACCGCCAAGATACTGCGTGGCTAGGTGGCTGGACTGTATTCTTCTGGGGTTGGTTCTTAGGTTATGGCCCAATGATGGCGATCTTCATTGCTCGTATCTCACGTGGCCGAACTATTCGCCAAATGATCGTTTCTATCAGCATCGTTGCACCGCTTGTGACTTGTTTTTGGTTCAGCATTGTTGGTGGTAGTGGCTTAGCGTTTGAATTAGAGAACCCAGGCGTAATATCTAGCGCATTCGAAGGTTTCAACCTTCCAGCTGTACTACTGGCTATTACTTCGCAACTACCGTTCCCGACTCTGATTGCAATCCTGTTCCTTATCCTGACGACCACGTTCATTGTGACCACAGGTGACTCAATGACCTACACCATCAGTGTAGTAATGACTGGTACTACAGAACCTAACTCAGCAGTTAGAACGTTCTGGGGCGTCATTATGGGGGCAGTGGCTATCGCGCTTATCTCAATGGGCTCTGGCGGCATCTCAGCTCTGCAGTCGTTCATTGTGATCACTGCCGTTCCTGTTTCGTTTATCTTGCTGCCATGTCTATGGCATGCACCGAAGATCGCGAAGCAGATGGCAAGAGATCAAGGTCTCGCTTAATACCTAATCCGATTTAGTGTTCTACGCTATCGACTTTATTAATAGTTATGTCTACTAGCGCTTGTATCTACCGAGATTTCGGCTTATTGAAACTTTTCACCAGCAGCAACCATGAATGACATCTCAACCAATAGTTCAGGGTTAGCGAGTTCTGCTTTCACGCACGCACGGCTTGGCGCGCAGCCTTCAGGGAACCACTCTTCCCACACTTCATTGAGTGCATCAAAGTTAGCGAAATCCGTTAGGTAAATAGTCACTGACAATACACGAGATTTATCGCTGTCTACCAAACTCATCATTTCTTCAGCTTGTTCGAAGATTTGCTGAACCTGATTCTTAATTCCTGCCGTTGTATCCGTCTCTGGTACTTCAACAAAGCTTGCAATACCGTTAAACACAGTCACATCAGACCAACGCTTGGTCGGATTAATTCTATGAATTTTCACAGGTTATACTCTTCTTATAGTTAAATGACCTCCGGCGGAGCCGGAGGCTTATTGGGTGACGCCCTCTAAGG